>NZ_JAUBPE010000015.1:0-110887 GCF_036700565.1 Microcoleus pseudofavosus SVA1_A4 | reverse complement strand
GTATTTTGCCGACGCGAAAAATCAAGATCTAGGGATTGTTAAGCGACAGCGAAAACCTCATATCAGGCTAATTATTTCTCCTTTCCCAGGAACTCAAAGAAGTCCCGAACAATTTTTTTTCAATAATGAATGAACAAATGGAGTCATATTTTAATTGGGATCTCGGTAAAAAATGAGTAAGATTACTCATTGACAACAGTGTTTTTAGCTTAACTTGTGAGTAATGGGGTAGCAGTAGCAGAAACCGGTGGAGTTGGGTTTGACTGTTTGGAGACGGGGGAAATGTCGGGAATTCCTACTAATTCAGAGGATGCGCCCAGATAGATCCGCTTTTCTACCGCAACTCGATAGTTCGGATTTAATTCAGGTTCGATCGCGATCGCGGCCGCTACGATCGCGCGGCTGTGAACTTCTGACCAAAATTCAGGTTGTTCTAAATAGGGATTCATTCCCGGAAATGGGGAGGGCATTTCTTTCGCCTCACTCGTTAACTTTGCTTGATGCAATACTTATTTTAGAACTTCGGCAGGGATGAAGACAATGTTTGTTCTATAGCAATCCTAAATCATTTGTAAATTTCTGACTCCCTCCCCTTGGTAAGGGGAGGGTTGGGGTGGGGTAAAAAATTTACGACTCATTTAGGATTGCTATATCGCCACTTGTATTAACTGTGAAACGGAACAGTTACTAAAGGCAAAAGCGTTAAAATCAGCCAACTCCAAAACCACTTATTCGGTTTTAGCGGCGTTTCTGCCCCTGTCAAAAGCGCATCTATTCTCTCTCCCAATCTATTGGGCGCTCCCGCAGCACCAACAACGCAAGCTATATCAAAATATCGATGCGGATAGCTCGCTACCAACAGCAAAGCTTCTGCTAATAACAAAGAATCTACTCCCGCCGCCGCCTTAGCATCAGCCCGCAATTCCCGCAGCGTTAATAACTCTTCCCACAAAGCTTGCGTATTCGGCAGCCAAGCCGTGATTTGCCGCAGCCATCCCAGCCAGAAAAACCAGAAAGTATCGCGGTAATAGTAGTGCGCTTGTTCGTGGGCAATTACTGCTTGCAAGTGAGCTGGGGCGAGGGTTTTCAACAACCCCGAAGTGACTGCAAATTCAGGTTGCCAAAAACCAACTAAAGCCGAAAATAGAGCCTGGGTGTCGAGAATTATGACTGTTTTTCCGGCTATTTCTTTCTGCGGGCAATTGCGAATTTGATTTAAAAATAAAATGCCCTTGGCGGCTAGTTTAATGCACCAAAATGCTGCTATTATTAAAAAAGTTACAGCTAGCAAGTAGCTCAACCACCCTTCCTCAATTCCTACGATCTGGATTCCTACCATTTGTCCTTGAATTCCCATGAATAAAATTGCTAGAGCTGTGGCGAGCAATAACAGAGGGGGAAACAGGAATAACAAGAGCGATCGCTGCCAGCGGCGGGTCCAATTTCCTTGAGGAACAGACCATCTCAATCTCAGGCAGCAAGCAGCAATCAGTGCAGTTAAAATTAGGATTAAGTGCATTATTTTTGCTCCTCCCGGGCTTGGCGGACAGCTTGAATGCGAAGGGCAATTTCTTCTAATTGTTCGACAGTTGCTCGATCGAGGCTGTCCGCAAATGCTGCTACAATATCGGGATTGCCTACTGCTAGAAATTTCTGCAATCGATCGTAAGCCAAGAGCGATCGAGCTTCTTCGCAAGAAACTAAAGGTTGCCAAGTGAACGTCCGTTCTGTTTTGTCGCAAACCAGCCAACCTTTGTCTGTCAGGCGCCGCAGCACTGTTGTTACTGAAGCGTAAGCCAATTCTCGATCGGGATCGGACAAAATGCGATCGTGCACGTCTTTCACTCTAGCAATTTCTAGTTCCCAAACTATGTTCAAAATCTCTGCTTCCAAAGGGCCGAGGGAAAGTTGTTTGGGGCGGTAACTTGGCAGAGGATTCATTCTATTTTAGATTTTAGATTTTAGATTTTAGATTGAGTTACCATATAGGTAATTGTTTGTCGAGCTTACATCATTTACGGTGATGATGAGTGTTTCTTTAGAAAAAGTTAATCATAAATCCTGTTATTTACAAGTTTTACAAGCCGTCATTTGACAATTCAAGCGAAGAAGTGTAAGAATCAGGCAAAAATTACCAAACTTAGTATTACGAAAAACGCCTGTCAGTTAGAGGCAATTTTTCCTGCGCTACCTGTCATATCAAGTCTGCTGTATAAGGTTAGTGTGCCTAGTTGAGGGAACAGACTGGCAGAACGATCGCAAATTCAGTCCCTTGACCCAGTGCGGAATTCACATCGAGCGCACCCCCATGTTTCTCAACAACAATTTGATGCGCGATCGCCAACCCTAACCCCGTCCCTTTTCCTACTCCCTTCGTAGTAAATAAATCATCAAAAATCTTCTCCCGCACCTGCTCGCTCATACCAAAACCGTTATCTTTAATCCGAATTATTACTTGTTTGCGATCGAGCGATAACTCGGTTTTAATAATAATTTTATTTGCGATATCTTGATAACTCATCCCTTGATTTGATTCATCTAAAGCATCGATCGCATTTGCCAACAGATTCATAAACACCTGATTCAACTGTCCGGCGTAGCACTCCACTTTAGGTAGATCGCCATAGTCCTTAATGACCGCAATTTCGGGGCGAGATTCCGAAGCTTTGAGGCGATGCTTGAGGATCATAATTGTGCTATCAATACCATCGTGGATATTGCAAGCTACGGGATGGTCTGTGTCAGCACGGGAGAAGGTTCGGAGGCTGGTGCTGATACATTTGAGGCGATCGCACGCCACCCCCATTGAATCAATTACCTTGGGCAAATCTTCTAAAGTATAGTCTAAGTCTATTTTTTCAGCATGGTCAAGAATTTTATCACTCGGATTGGGGAGAATTTCTTGATACAATCTCAAGTGTTCAATCAGCTCGGCTATAGTAGGTTTAGCTTGTTTGAGACTAGCAGAAATAAAGCCCAAAGGATTATTCATTTCATGGGCGATCCCAGCGACAAGATTACCTAATGCCGACATTTTTTCACTTTTGACAAGTTGGACTTGAGCTTGTTGGAGTTCCAAGAGTGTTTGTTCTAGATTTCGTTTTTGTGTAAATAATTCGTGAGTTCTTTCCATGACTCGTTGTTCTAGTTTTTCAGTAAGTTGCTGCAATTCTGTATTTTTAAATTCGAGAGTCTGGCTCAATTGGTTGAGCTTGAGGTGAGTCCGCACCCGCGCTAAAACTTCACCTTGTTGAAAAGGTTTGGTAATGTAGTCAACGGCTCCGAGATCGAAACCTTGAACTTTGTCGATCGCTTCAGACAGAGCGGTGATGAAGATAACAGGAATATTTTGGGTTTTTGGATTTGCTTTGATGCGCCGACAGGTTTCAAAGCCATCTATACCGGGCATCATTACATCTAGAAGAATTAAGGAAACGGGAGTATGTTCGAGTTGTTGGAGTGCGCCTTGTCCGCTGGTGGCGATCGCTACTTCCAAACCAGCATCGGCTAATACAGATGAAAGGACTTTTAAATTATTTGGCATATCATCCACGATCATGATAATGCTATTGTCAAATACCGTTGAAATAGAATCTTTAAGTGCCATTGTATTTGCCGCAAGTTTTGTCATGCTTATTAAATCTTATGGTTATTCAAACAGTAATGAAATAGTAAAAATGGTAGATTAATTTTCCGCCCTATCGAGATAATTTTCCAGAAAGCTTTTAATTTTTTCAATCTCAAAATTATCTACATACTGACGCAGTTCTTGCACAAAGGGTTGGTATTTTCCATCTCCTGTTTCTAAAATCTCGATCTGTTGCTCGATCGCCATTAAGCGTCCCTGCAAAGCCAAGGTGTGCAACTGAGTTAAAACGTCATTGTCCGGTGGCACGATCGCATCTGAAGTTGACGGGGATGTTTCCAGAGAGTTGACTGCGATCGGCTCTATAGAGTTTTGCTCGTAAATCCATTCTATAGCCAGGTACTTCTCCAACATCTTTAGCAAATCTGGAGCTTGTACGGGCTTCGGCAAAAAAGCATTGGCTCCCGCTTCAATACTCTCATTCTGATTGCTGGCAAACACGCTTGCTGAAGAAGCGATCGCCGGAATATCTTTCAATTCTGGCATCTGTCGCACCTGTCGCAGCATCTCATAGCCATCCATCATTGGCATCATCAAGTCTGTAATAATCAGGTCAGGACGAGTCTCCTGCATTTTAGCCAATCCTTCTTGACCGTTGTTGACAGCGATCACAGCAAAACCCAAAGGTTCCAGTAAACTAATCAACACCGACTGATTCTCCCAGCGATCGTCCACCACCAGCAGTAGGCGCTGGCGGCCGGAGAATCCCACGATCGTGCCTTTCTGGGTAGTTCGCAGACTCGTTGCCCATTCTTTAGCTTCTGGAATTTCCATCTCAAACCAAAATGTACTGCCTTTTCCAAATTCGCTTTCAACATGGAGAGTGCTACCCAGCAGAGAAACAATTTGCTGACTGATTGCCAATCCCAGTCCAGTCCCTTCTCCTTGTTTCTTCACATCACCCACCTGTTCAAAAGGTTGGAATATTTTTGCGAGTCCATCTGATGAGATGCCGACTCCTGTATCTTGGATCTCAAAGCGAATTTTATAGCTTTCAGTCGGCTCTAATTTGTGAGTTTTCACGACAAAAGTTACACCTCCTTTGTCAGTAAATTTAATCGCATTGCCCAACAAATTAATCAACACCTGTTGCAGGCGCTTTTCATCAACTTTTATGCCCGCCGGCAAATCAGCATCAGGTTTATAGGTAAAGAAAATTTCTTTTTGGCTAGCGCGAACGCTCATCATCTCGGCAACGCTTTCGAGCAAGGTAGGGAAATGCACATCGCTGGGATGCACTTCCAATTTGCGGGCTTCGATTTTGCTGAGGTCAAGAATATCGTTGATGAGGTTGAGTAAATGATTGCCGCACTGATAGATAACGCCTATGCCTTTTTTACCTCGTTCTGTTAGGGGTTCGCCAGTTTGGAGAATTTGGGCATAGCCAAGGATGCCATTCAATGGTGTCCGCAACTCGTGGCTCATGTTGGCGAGGAAACTGCTCTTTGCTTGGTTGGCAGCATCGGCTTTCTCTTTTGCTGCTGCCAGTTCTACAGTCCGTGCTTCTACCTTTTGTTCTAGGGTTGCAAAGGAGGTTTGCAACTGTCTAGCCATGCTATTAAAAGATTCGGAAAGTTCTCCCAGTTCATCAACGCGATCGCTGGGGAGACTCGCATTCCAGTTTCCCGTTGCTAATTGCTTGGCCGCGCTGTTAAGTTGTAAGATTGGTTGCACTACCAGGGATTGGGAAAGCCAACGCACTAAAATTATGGTCAATAGCAACAAAATCACCACAGTTGCCAGAGCAAATACCGCCGTCCAATATTCGCGCTTGATGATAATACTGGCATCTAGTTCAATAACTAAGTATCCATTTACCCGGCCCTGAAGATTGGTAATAGGAGCATAGCCGTAGAGAACAAACTCCCCTTTATCAGTTCTATGAAAATTATTATACGCTACAAATGGGACTTTGTTGGCAACTGCTGCCTCTAAGTTATCTAGTTCTTGGTTGTACTCCTTACCAATCAATACGGTTTGGTCTCGATCGCCGGGGTCGTAATTTAAGACATAGATAAACTTTTTATCTGGTTGTTGGCGGACTGTATAAACACGTTTGATATCTGGACTGGCGGATTGAATAGTGACAAGTCGATCTTGATTTACTTTGTAAAACGCTGAGGTGCGATCGCTCGGCTGGACAATCAAACCGTGATAATCGCTGTCGATTTGGGGAACGGCAAGACTAACAATTGCCAACAGTCGATTCCGAATCCCCTGCCGTTGAGCAGAATACAACTGCCAGTACATTCCTGAAGCCAATGTAGCAGCCATCACCGCAATTAGCACTGAATAGGAAGCAATAATTTTTGTGCTGAGGTTCCAATTTTTCATGGTGTGGATATGTTTATAGTTTTTGTGTCTTCTCGATAGTTTTAATCCGAAACTAAAGTGAAATTTAGGTTTTGCAGGTCGTTGGTTGTTCTCAATTTGGCAGACCCAGGCTGGCGCGGTAGGCTGCACGTTGGGACTCACGCCCCACTTTGTTGGTAATCTCTTCCCATCTCTGTTCAATCCGCTGCATTGCCTGTTCTCTGGTGAGTTTGTTCGCTAAGAAATCAGCTACAGTAGCATCAAGGACTTCAAATTGATATTGCTGATTATCGGGAATACTCAAATTCAAAACTATGTTGGGGCTGTTCAGGCTCACCCCGATCGCTCCCAGATAGTTGTTGGCAGCTTCCGACGAGAGTCCTGCTTTAATCCAAGGCTCTGAGTTTTCAAATTGAGAAATTCGGTAAGGATTGAAGCCCGTTTTGCCGATCGTTACATCCACATTAGACTGAGCGGGTTGACTCATGTAAGAGAGAAACGCATAGGCGACATCCTTCACCTTTGCTGCTGCCTTGGCATGAATCACACCAGTCCATCCGACATTAGCAGCGTAGGGTGCGTGATTGACACCATCAATGGCGTAAGGACAGGTAAACTTATCGCAGGCGACTAATTTGTTGGTCTTGCGATCGAGGACTTGAGTCGTACCTGGAGTGATGACAGCACCCACTTTATCCATCACTTTAGACACAGACAAATCAATAGCTAGTGGCCCAACATCGCCCCAATCAATAGTCAGGGCGCACCTGCCAGTGATAAATAATTCTCTCGCTTTAGAACCACCCAGATTTTGATCCTGGGGAACTCCATAATCCATCGTTTGTTTATAAATATCCAGTGCTTTGGCAAAAGCTGGATTGTTCGCTAGGGGTTTCATGGTGTCTGGGTCAAAAAATGCTCCTTGTGCTGTTCCCTGAGATTGCAAAAAAGGAGTGGCAATGGATATCAACATACTTGTGCTATTCTCAAGAGCACGCTTGGAAATACAAGAGCCATAGTCTTTTTCACCGTCCCCATTCAGGTCTTTCCCGTGAAATCGCTTGGCATAAGCCAGATACTCATCCCAGGTTTCTGGAGGCGTTAAACCAGCTTCTTTTAACAGATCGCTGCGGTAATAAACCATGTGAAAATCACCGTCCAACGGAATACTATAGGTGCGCCCTTTATAAGTGGCGCTGACATTCCGAAAGATCGGAGCGATATCTTCCCATTTCAAAGCAGCATCAGACTTCACTCGTGCAGTTAAATCTTCGAGATAGCCTGCATCGATCAAGTCGATCAACCATTGAGGCAAGATAACTGCCATATCGTACTTTGAATTGTTACCAGACCAGTTCTTTTGCAGTATGTCGTATAAATTTTTAAAGGGAACAGGCGTTAGATTGACCTTCGCTCCAGTCAAGGCTTCAAACCCAGCAATATGTCGCTCAGTTCCTGTATGAATCGCTTCATCATGAGTAATGACATTAATCGTCACACCATCAAAACGTTGTGAACTCAGGTTGCTCTGGGTAGGCTGGGGTGATGAAGCTGTTTGAGCATTATTAGGGGAGGAAATGCAACCTGGAACCCCTAAACCCAACCAGAGGGCAGCCAAGAAAATCAGACAATATCGAACTTGTTTCAAGTAGGGGAAAAATTTAAGCCAATCAGACATTTTATGGGTCCTCTTCATAGTGGCGATGGTATATAATTATACTTCTACTGGCGAACAAATCTGCTTACGGGGTTAGCCCAAGGCTGGCACGGTAAGCAGCGCGTTGAGACTCGCGCCCCACTTTGTCGGTAATCTGCTCCCATTTCTGTTCAATCTGCTGCATTGCTTCCTCCTTCGTCAGTTTGTCTGCTAAGAAATCGGCAAGAACAGCATCAAGGACTTCGAGTTGATATTGTTGGTTATGAGGAATTCTTAAATCCAAAACCATATTTGGACTATTCAAGCTGACACCGATCGCTCCTAAATAATTGTTGGCAGCTTCCGGTGACATCCCGGCTTTAATCCAGGCGTCTGCGTTTCCAAATTGAGAAACTAGGTAGGGGTTGAAGCCGGTTTCGCCCAGCGTAACATCAATATTCGACTGAGCCGATTGACCCATATAGGAGAGAAACGCATAGGCGGCATCTTTCACCCTCGGTGCTGTCTTTGCCGCAACTACACCCACCCATCCCCCATAGGCGGCATAAGGCGCGTGATTGACTCCAGCAATGGCGCAAGGACAGGTAAACTTGTCGCAAGCAACCAATTTACCCGTTTGGCGATCGAGAACTTGAGTTGTGCCCGGAGTGATAAAAGCTCCCACTTTGTTAATTACTTTCGACGATTGGATGGTTTATATTGGTTCCAACAAGTTAGAATAATTCACAATATTTTTATTTAATGGGGAGAACGAGCCCAAACTCTGTACCTTCTCCTGGGAAAGAATTAACTGTAATTTGTCCGCGATGTTTTTCTACGATTTGACGCGCGATCGCCATTCCTAAACCTGTTCCTTTCCCTACCGCTTTGGTGGTAAATAGATGCTCGAAAATCTTTTGTTTTACCTCATCTTTCATGCCGATTCCATTATCGCTAAAACGAATCAAAACAGATTGGCGATCGCTCGATAGTTCGGTTTTTATCGTAATTCGGTTTGGCTCAGTTTTAATATCTGCAAAAGTGCGTCCCTGATTTGATTCTTCTATTGCATCGATCGCATTACCCAAAATATTCATAAACACCTGATTGAGTTGTCCGAGAAAGCATTCTATTTCTGGGATCTCCCCATAATCAGTGATTACTTCAATCGCCGGCCTAAATTCGTCAGCTTTGAGGCGATGTTTGAGAATCAAAATCGTGCTATCAATGCCTTCATGAAGGTTCGCTTTTACCGGATGTTTGCGATCGGCTCTAGAAAAGGTTCGCAAACTAATGCTGATGTCTTTAATCCGTTCGCACCCCACTTTCATTGACTCAATCATCTTCGGCATATCTTCCATAAGATACTCTAGCTCGATTTCTTCGGCATGATTGTTAATGTCCGTTGCTGGAGCGCGAGATCCATATAATTTCAGATGTTCGATCAAGTCTTGCAATGCTTGCCGAGCTTGGTCGAGGTTGCCATAAATAAAACCAATAGGATTGTTAATTTCGTGGGCTACTCCAGCAACTAAATTGCCCAAAGCTGACATCTTTTCGCTTTGAATTACTTGCAATTGGGCTTGCTGGAGTTGATAGTATTGTTGTTTAAGTTCTTGATTAGCTTTCTCTAATGCCTGATTCATCTGTTGGAGTTGGCTGTTTTGTTCTGCTAGTTGTTGAGCTTGCTGATAATTTTCCTGTTTCAGAAGTTTTTGCAGGCGACTAAGTTCTAAATGAGTAGAAATGCGAGCTAAAACTTCCTCCGCTTGAAATGGTTTCGTAATGTAGTCCACCCCACCTACAGTAAAAGCTTTTAGCTTATCCATCGTTTCATCCAAAGCACTGATAAAAATCACTGGAATATCGCAAGTCAATTCGTTGGCTTTGAGATGTTGACAAACTTCGTAGCCATCCATTTGTGGCATTTGAATATCCAGCAAAATCAAACTAGGAGACGATTGTTGAATAACTGCTAGAGCTAACTTTCCGCTAGGAAACGCTCGAACCTTATAGCCATTTTCTTTTAAAAGATTGCTCAGCAAATGTAAGTTTGCTGGTGTATCATCAATAACAACGATTGGATTTTCAGTATCATTCATTTTTTCTACTCCTTTTCTCCTTGACTTGCTGCAATTAAGTTTAAAACTTTTTCATACTCAAAGTTATGCAGACAAGCTGCGAGCGCCTGAGATAATGGCTCATTATAGGTAGCCATTTTTTTCACCGCTGTAGCAATTAAGTCCGCATCGGAATACATCACTGCCTCTTGAAGTTGAGCTAATAGTTCGCTCGGAATTTCTGCCATTACCGCTGTGGTTAAAACCTCTCTTGTTTGTGTTTTTTCCGTATTTTTTGGGGTTAAATGTTCATAAATATATGTCACGCCAATATGCTTATTCATTGCATTAAAAATTTCTTCCTCTCGGAAAGGTTTCCTCAAAAAATCATCGCATCCCGCCGACAGAACCACCGCTTTTTCTTCTTCCAATATGCTAGCTGTCAGGGCAATAATCGCTGTTGCTTGACCTTTTATGTGAGATTTAATAGTTTGGGTAGCAGTGTAACCATCCATCACGGGCATCCGCATATCCATCCAGATTAAGTGTGGCTTCCACTTCTCCCAAATGTTAACAGCTTCTTGCCCGTTACTCGCTTCCTGAAGTTCAAATCCCAAGGGAGACAGCAGTTTAATTAATAACTGGCGATTTGTAGGTTTGTCGTCTACTATGAGAATGCGATATTTCGGTTGATTGGGTTCCAGAGCAATGACGCGACGAGATGGTAGGTGTGTGGCAATGTCGCTGGCTTCTACTTCGATGACTTGAATATCAAATAGGAATGTTGTACCTTGTCCCACTCGGCTTTTGACTGTAATATCGCCTCCCATAAGATGCACAAATTGGCGGCTAATAGGTAAGCCTAAACCAGTTCCTTCCTGAGCTTTTTTTCCGGTTGCGGTTTGGGTGAAGGCTTCAAAAAGTAGCCCTAGTTCTTCTTCTGCAATCCCGGCTCCTGAATCTTCGATTTCAAAATGTAGGGTATATGAATTGGTATCCAACACTTCAACTGTTTGTTGAGAAGGGATATTAGTTTCTCGAACGTCAACTCTTATTGAAACGCCGCCCTCTTGAGTAAATTTAAGGGCATTGTTAATCAGGTTAATGAGGACTTGACGCAATTTAACATCGTCGGTACGGACGTAACGGGGAAGATTAGGAGCGTACTCCATTAGTAACTGTAAACCTTTCTCTTCAGCCTTCATTTGGAACATATCGTGAATGTCGTCCAGTAGGCGATGGATATCGAAGTTTTTGGGATTAAGGCTGGTTTTACCTGCTTCGATTTTAGAGAGGTCGAGAACGTTGTTGATGAGAGTGAGGAGGTGTTCGCCGCTGCGGGAGATAATGCCGACGCTTTCTTGATGTTCGCGGGGTAGGGTTTGAGAGCGAGTCATAATTTGAGAAAAGCCCATAATCGCGTTGAGAGGAGAGCGTAATTCGTGGCTCATGTTGGCAATAAATGTGCTTTTTGCCTGATTAGCTACGTCAGCTTTTTCTTTGGCTATTACTAATTCTGCTGTCCGGTCTTGGACTCGTTGTTCTAGGGAGTGGTAAGAGTCTTTTAATTGCTGACTCATTTGGTTAAAGGTTTTAGCTAAAGAACCTAACTCTTGCACGGGAGAGTCGGGAATATTTTGCTCTAATTCTCCACTCGCGATCGCTTCACTGGCTTTATTCAATCTGTGAATGGGTGCAGCAATCCAATTTGAAGTGATAATTCCCAATCCTGTGGCTACACCTAAAGCTAATAGACACAATAAGATTGTGGTACGGGTATTAGCATTAATTTGTTCCATGAAGTCAGCTTCAGGCACTACTACAACTACTAGCCAGTCTAGTCCTCGACTATCTCGAAAGGGCAGCACTTGAACAAATTGTCGCTGACCTGAAAGCATAAATTCTAGTTGTTGTCCATCTTTAATATTACTCAATTCACCAAACCTGTTGGCTAAATTTTTAGCGGTTGCATTAGTCAACTTTTCGCCGCTGTTTTCGGCTTTAATGCGTTGTGGTTTCTCACCCTGATTCTGAGTTGATGTAAAGAGCGGCTGTTGAGTCGAACTCGCTATTAATAATCCAGAACGTTCTATAATAAAAACCTGCCCCGAACGACCAATCTTGAGGCTATTTAGAAATTGACTAATAGTTTCTAGGTAAAAATCAGCACCAAGTACGCCTTGAAGTTTATCTCCCTTATAAATAGGTACAATAGCACTAATCAGCAATTTAAGCGTCTTAAATTCGGGATAAATATCGCTCCAAGTTGGTTGTTTTTTCTGTTCAGCGGCAATGTACCAAGGTCGGAGGCGAGCATCATATTTTTTGATCCCTTTTTCTAGCTTTCCCGTTAGATTTCCACTACCATCTACATCATAGTAATAATGATAATAGCCAGTATATTTGTTAACAATAACAAGCTTGATGGAACCATCTTCAATTATGCGATCGCACCCTAAATATTCTCCTCCTTGCGCTGAACCTAAAGAGATTGTGGTTGCAGAATTAAAAAGCTTCATTTCTTGCCAAAGCAGTTTTTTAGCCTGCAATGTTGGTGCGTTCAAATCAAAGTTTAATTCTCCACGCTCGATAGCACCTGCATTAAGTTTATTGATAATAAAAGGTGTTTCTAAGTAATTATCGAGGTATTGTTTGACGCGATCGCTAATCTCACTCCGCAACTTAGTAGCAACATCATTGACTGCCTTCTGCCCGTTGCGTAACGACAGCCACCCTGTTAACCCTACTGCCACAAAAATTTGCAGCACAAAGGGAACAATTAATACGGTTCGCAGAGGAACTTGGCGAGAGATGTGAGGGAAAACTCGATTTGATTTTCTATCCAGCATAATGACCTCCACAAGATTAAGATAACTTTAATTTTTGACGATTGGTAATTCCACCACAAATTCTGTCTCTTTTCCCAAAGTTGAATTGACTGTAATTATCCCTCCATGTTTTTCTACCACAATTTGACGGGCGATCGCCAAACCCAACCCTGTCCCTTTACCTACTCCTTTGGTAGTAAATAGACGATCGAAGACTTTATTTTTTACTTCTTCAGTCATGCCCTTACCGTTATCCATGATTGATATCTGTACATGGCGATCGACAATAGTAGTTGTAATAGTAATTGTGTTGGGATTGGCTTGGATCTCAGCAAAACTCCGCCCATAATTAGATTCTTCTAACACATCGATCGCATTTGCCAACATATTCATAAACACCTGATTAAGCTGTCCGGCGTAGCACTCCACTTTAGGTAGCTTGCCATAGTCCTTGATGACTGCAATTTCTGGGCGACTATTAGAAGCTTTGAGGCGATGTTTGAGGATCAAAATAGTGCTATCGATACCATCGTGGATATTGCAAGCTACGGGATGGTCAGTGTCAGCCCGGGAGAAAGTACGCAGGCTGGTGCTGATGTTTTTCAGGCGATCGCACGCTATCACCATAGAATCAATAGCCTTCGGTAAATCTTCCAAACTATAGTCCAAGTCGATATCTGAAGCATGATTGAGAATCTCGTCCCTGGGATTGGGTAGATTTTTTTGATAAAGTTTTAAATGTTCAGTAATATCATTGAAGGCTGGTTTAATTTGTTGCAGGCTAGCGAAAATAAA
The DNA here is from genome assembly GCF_036700565.1 of Microcoleus pseudofavosus SVA1_A4. Lineage (NCBI taxonomy): Bacteria > Bacillati > Cyanobacteriota > Cyanophyceae > Oscillatoriales > Microcoleaceae > Microcoleus > Microcoleus pseudofavosus. The sequence continues at coordinate 97,609 of NZ_JAUBPE010000015.1, read as the reverse complement.
GCCCAAAGGATTATTCATTTCATGGGCAACACCTGCTACTAAATTACCCAAAGCTGACATTTTTTCGCTTTGGATCAGTTGTAGTTGAGAGGCTTGAAATTCGGCATTTTTTTGTGCCACTTGCTGTTCTAAATTTTTGGTCAAGTGATAGAGTTGTAGATGAGTTTTCACCCGTGCCAATACCTCCTGTTCTTGAAAGGGTTTGGTGACATAATCAACTGCACCCAAATCTAGAGCCTGAACTTTGCTATCGGTGTCAGCTAGGGCGGTCATAAAAATGATGGGAATGGCGCTGGTGCGGGGATTTGCCTTTAACCGCCGGCAGGTTTCAAAACCGTCGATTCCGGGCATCATAATGTCTAGCAAAATCAAATCGGGCAGTTTTCGCTCAATTTGCTGGAGGGCGCGTTCACCGCTAGTTGCGATCGCCACATCAAAGCCGACATCGCTCAATGCCTCAGAAATGACATCTAAATTAGTGGGTGTATCATCCACAATTAGAATTAAACCCGTTACCGCTGCGCTCATCTTTACTTTCTCCTTAAAGGTTCTTTTCGCTCAGATGCTGTTGAATCAATTCCTCGATTTTTTCCGACTGGAATTGCTTCGCCAATTGTAGGACTTGCTGAATAAAAGGTTGATAGAGTTCATCCTGTTGCCCAACCTTTTCTGCAATTTCAGCCAGCTTTTTCAAGCGTCCTTCTTGAGCCAGTTCTAATAACACTTGTAAGTCGGCAGTTTTGGGAGCGATCGCTTCTGAGTCAGATGCTGCTACTGGGATATTAGAGGTCGCTCTATCCGCTATTTCTTCATAGTTCCAAGTGAGTTGTAAATGATTTGCTATGGCATTAAATAAATCTGTCGTCTGAATCGGTTTTGCGAGAAAATCATCCCCTCCTGCTTCTAGGCTCATCTGCCGATCCAATTGCGCTACGGATGCTGACGAAACCAGAACTTTTAAGTGTTTAAATTCCTCTGAATCGCGTAATTTCTTTAGCATTTTGAAGCCATCCATCACGGGCATTGCTAAATCTGTAATTACTAAATCTGGTAAGTTTTCTCGTATTTTGTCTAACCCTAATTGTCCGTTTTCAGCTTCAATAATGGCAAAACCGAGGGGCTCTAATAAATTCACAATCACGGCTCTATTTTCCCAGCGATCGTCTACAACTAAAATGCGCCGCTGCGTCCCGACATAACTGACAATATTTCCCGCCAGACTGGTCTGCTGTTGTATCCAGTCAGTTGCCAAAGGTAGCTCAACTTCAAAGAAGAATTCACTTCCTACCCCCAGTTGACTTTTAACCTGAATTTTTCCGCCCATCAACTGCACAATTTGCTGGCTAATAGCGAGTCCTAAACCGGTGCCTTCAGATTGGCGACTTTGCTCACCTACTTGCTCGAATGCTCGGAATAGTTTCTGCACATTTTTGCTGCTAATGCCAACTCCCGTATCTGCGACACAAAAGCGCAGACGGGCGAATGAAAGCCGATCGGTATTAGAGTCAAGTTGCTCAACTTTAAAAGTGACACTGCCTCGATCGGTAAATTTGATGGCATTGCCCAACAAGTTAATCAACACCTGCCGCAACCGTTTTTCATCGGCTGTGATGCCAGCCGGTAAGTTAGCATCGGGTTCGTAGCGGAAGCCGATGCTTTTTTGGTCAGCACGAATTTGGGAAATTTCCACGACTCCTTGCAGCAGTGAAGGTAAATGAATAGCTTTGGAAGTGAGTTCGAGTTTGCGAGCTTCGATTTTAGAGATGTCGAGAATATCGTTAATTAAGGTGAGCAAATGAGAGCCGCATTGATGAATGATGTTGACTCCGTGACGTTCTTTTTCCGGGATAGCTTTGGAACGTCCGAGAATTTGGGCATAACCCAGAATGCCGTTGAGAGGGGTGCGGAGTTCGTGACTCATATTGGCGAGAAATTCACTTTTGGCTTGGTTGGCGCTATCTGCAATTACCTTGGCTGATTGCAGTTCAGTAGTTCGTTCTTCCACCCGGCTTTCAAGTTCTTCGTTTGACTTCTGTAATGCGTTGAATGAGTCTTTGAGTTGTTGCGCCATCCGATCGAAAGATGTCGATAAAATTTCGAGTTCGTCCATACCCGCAGTGACACTCAACAGAGGTGTAGCTGGCCCAACAGGATTAACCTCCGCCAGTACCAGTTGGTTGCATCCTTCCACAATCGGCTGCAAACGTTGATTTAAGCGCCGCACAAACCACGCAACCACCAAAACTAAGATCGTTCCGGCTCCCAATGCCCCGCCCAGCGTAATGCCTAATACCGGCAGCACCACAACTTTCTTGGGAACGGCAGCAATCATCAGCCAGTTGGTTCCAGAGATGCGATCGTAAGCCCAGATTTTTCCGCCCGCTTCAATCAGTCCAGAGGGTTCTGCTTGCATCCGCTGCCAAATCGCCTTGAGTTCGGGAATATGTTGATAACTAGCTCTAGCTTTTGCTTTGGCAGGATCGGGCGGATAGCCTAGCAGATTGCCTTGCTGGCTTAGCAGCGCAAAATAGCCTTGATCGTGGATCACCTTGTCGTTAATCCGATCGCCGATCGCCGTCACATTCAGATCCGACACCGTAAAGCCCAGCATTTTACCTTTCTCATCAAAGAGAGGATAAGAATAGGTGGCCATCGTAATACCGTACCAATCATAGGGATCGTTCCAAGCGGGTTTACCTGCTTTGACAGCAAATTGATAGTAGCCCGCTTCTGGATAAAACTCTGCATCAATTACATCCAAATAGCGGATGGTGTTGTTGGGAGGCGGTAAGCGATCGCCCAACGCATCGGCGGAACCTCGATCGACATAGTAATAGGGATAAAACCATTGACGGTTTTGGAGGATGCCGTAAGCGGTTTGACCAAAGCCCGATCCCATCACGAGAGTCGGACGTTGTTTGAAAAATTCAAAAGCTAATGCTTTGCAGTCCGCAACGGTCGGGGTTGCGTGCGAGCGCTCGATTTGAACCGCCGCTTTCATTCCAGCCGTAAACGTTTCAACTTGGGCAATCTGTATTTCGAGCTCGCGCACTTCTGTACGCAGGGTTTTACGGATCTCATTTCTGGCTTGAGTATCAAGTGCTTGATAGACCAAAAATGACATTGCACCGAGTCCAACAAAGGCTCCCCCGAGGACGGATAGCAGTAGATTGGTACCGATCGATCTGTGAAGCACGGGTTTTAAGAATCGGGATTTGGTTGTAGTCGGAGCGCGCATTGTGGTTTCTCAGATGAAAGGTTATTTGCAGTCAGGTGCAGTTGAATTAATTCCTCTAAATGAGTCTGAATGCCGGGGTCAAATTAACTTGTTTGTTATGCTTTAGTGGGTAAGGTGATGATAAATTCTGTTCCGGCTCCCAGTCGAGAGTTTACGTTCAGGGAACCGCCATGTTTTTCGACGATAATTTGACGGGCGATCGCCAATCCCAATCCCGTGCCTTTGCCCACAGCCTTAGTCGTAAACAAATGATCGAATATTTTATCTTTGACTGATTCACTCATCCCCATACCATTATCAGTAATGGTAACTTTCACCTGGTTATATTTTAGTGAGGTTGTAATTGTAATGCGGTTGGGATTCGCCTTAATTTGGTCAAAACTTCGACCAGTATTTGATTCATCCAACGCATCGATCGCATTCGCCAGAATGTTCATAAATACCTGGTTAAGCTGTCCGGGGAAGCATTCAATTTCAGGAATATTCCCGTAGTCTTTGACTACTTCAATGGCGGGTCGCCGATCGTTGGCTTTCAATCGATATTTGAGAATTAAGATCGTGCTGTCGATGCCAGAGTGGATGTTGAAGGGCGCTTTGTAGTCTTTGTCAGCTCGGGAAAACGTGCACAGGCTAGTGCTGATATCTTTGATGCGATCGCAGCCCAATTGCATCGAGTCAATCATTTTGGGCAAATCTTCGATAATATAGTCTAAATCGATATCTTCGGCATGGTCGGTAATGTTGGCAGCAGATGCTTGGGTGCGATACAAAGCTAGATGTTCTGTTAAGTCTTGAACTGTGCGTTTGGCTTCATTCAAATTGCCAGCAATAAAGCCGACGGGGTTATTAATTTCATGAGCCACGCCAGCAACTAAATTACCCAAAGCCGACATCTTTTCGCTTTGAATCATTTGCAATTGGGTTTGCTGCAAATCATGCAAGGCTCGCTCTAGCTGCTGAGCATAGGTTTGTGACTGCTCATAAAGTCGGGCATTTTCTAGGGAGATAGCAGCTTGAGCGCAAAGTAGATTCAGCAGTTCGACGCGATCGCTTGTAAACGCGCCTACCGTTAAGTTATTTTCCAAGTATAAAATCCCAATTAACTGCCCCTGATTCAGAATTGGGCTACAAAGGATGCTTTTAGGTTGGTGTTCTTGGATGTAAATATCTGCTGCAAATTGAGAACTTATCCGAGCATTTTCTAATACCAAAGGTAACAAAGTTCGCTTGACATTATTCACCAAACTAATTGCCAGTTCTGAGCTAGATTCTAAGGGGATTGACGGTAAAGCTTGTGGTGATTCTCCTTCTTTTATCAAGGCTACTATTTTTAAATCAATATCTTGTTTGAGGAGTAAAACACACTTATTTGCGCCACTATTAACAATAACTATTTCTAGGAGAGTAATTAAGAGTTTATTTAGTTCAATTTCTCCAGAAATTGCTTGAGAAGCTTTGAGTAGAGTAGCCAAATCTAGAACTTCAGAAACGCTACTAGAAGTGCGCGTAGAAGCGATCGTTCCCTGGTGGGCGATAGTTCCCTTGAAGGAGGTGGAGGAATGAGATTGCTGAAGGATGGGAGCCAGGAGTTGGCTATAACGTTTTTCCAGATCGTCTACTTTAGCCTTAGCTCCCCAACGACTGTAAGCATAGTAAGCCTCGATCGCATAAAGTTGGGCAAATTTTTCTTTACCCCACTCTAGGTAAAATTTCGCCGCCAGTTCATTAGCTAGTGCTTCTTCGTTGAGGAATTGATTTTCTTTGGCGAGGGAGATGGCGCGATCGTACAAATCTACTGCGCCTGCTTTGTTGCCCAAAACCCGTTGCCGTTCAGCTTCAACCAAATACCATTTATGCAAATAATTCATGGGAGCATTTTTCGCCCATTGATGCAAAGTAGTTTGATGGGTTCCAGCTTGGGCAAGCAGTTCGGCTTGCTCTGGTTGTGGCTGAGTGGGAAAGAGTGCCAAGTAAGTAAGTGCAGCATAAAAATGGAAAACGGGAACCAAAACCGTTCCCGACATTGCCATCAAATACAGCTTGACTTGGGTGATGTAGTCGAGGGCAGCTTGATAATTGCCCCATGAGTAGGCAAGCAGCAGTTTGTAGGTGTAGGCAACCGCGAGCTGCATGAGGTCGTTATCCTGCTGGTGCTTGGGCAGCATCACCGTTTCATCGTAGGCATTACCAATTAAGCGATCGGGTTGGCTGACTGGTTCTCTCAAATGCTTTACCGTTTGCCTAGTTATGCCCAAATAAATATGCGCCGAATCTTGTTTCACTTGAACCAGAGCAGCACTGTAAACGGCGAATTCGGAGGCCAAAGTGTCTAGGTCTACACCTGCCAAAAGCGCAGTATTCATGCAAGATGTTACGTTGTAGCCAGCAAAGAGAAAATCCCCTGTTTCCATACCTGCCGTGTAGCCATCTTTCAGCATTGGTACCGTTGCCAAGAGCGCTTCTTGGTGATGTTGGATGAAAGTCCCAAACAGAACTAGAGTGGTAGACTTCATGGACTGAGCATTCAACTTCTCCAGCAACGAGAGCGCTAATCTACCAAACCTGTAGCCTGTTTCGACTTCGCCCAAAAAGGCACACAGCACCATTCCATGAATCACATATCCTACTGTCGAGACGGGGGCATTGCCAAATTGGAGCGACAACCGCACCATCGTTGCGCCCAAGAAGGGCAGTAAACCTGGCATTCCCTGGATCACTGGTGCAGACAACACTCCTAACAGTTGCATCGCGGCGATCGCAGTGCGATCGCTCATCATCGGTAGGTCAATCAGCCCTGCAATCTCTCTGTCCTGGAGTTGGTGATTAAGGTCTTGTAAGGCTTTGCCAATCTTGATTTCGTCTACTTCCGTCGGGAGTTCTACTCCCAATTGCGCTAGAGCCTCTCTTCCCACTGCGATCGCCCCTAACATTTGGCTTCTAGCCGTTAGGGCCGCAATTTGAATTTCGTAGATTTTCACCTTGTCGAAAATTGTCTGAGCTGATTGCAACACCACTGCTGCCATCTCTTCCATGCCGTCGAGGTCAGCATTCAAATAAGCGGCTTCGGCGGAGGCAACATAGAGTTTTAGGGTCAATTCATACTGACTTTGCCAACAATTTATCTCTAGTAGCCCAATGCCCGTTTGCAGATAAACTCTTGCCGCAGCATAAGCTGTAGAACTTCTGGCTTTCTGTCCGGCTTTTAAGTTGAGCTGTACCAGTTCTTCTCGTTCTCTTGGTTGAGTAATTAACTCAATACCTCGATTTAAATGCCCGACAATATCAAATAGTTTTTCCTCTTGCTCTATTTCTGAGGATTTTTCCTGAATTAGCTGCCCAATCTTGAGATGAGTTGCTGTTTTTTGTTGTTCAGGAATCAGGGAGTAAGCTGCTTGCTGAACCCGGTCATGTAAAAACCGATAAGTTGGATTCACTGCCGCATCAGAAACCGAGGCGCTGTCAGATTGAATAAAGAACTTATAAACTTCGGTATTCGGAATAATCAAGCCTTCTTGCAAAGCTTTCCACAAATCATCTGCCGTTATTTCTGGGGATTGTTCTGAGACGATCGCTAACGTCTGTAAATCAAACTGCGCTCCAATACAGGCAGCTAATTTCAACGCATCCTGAGTTTGGGTCGGCAACTTCTGCAATTGCAATGCCATAAACTCGACAACATCGGAAATGAATGCTAGGGCTTTTACTTGAGTAAGATCGCACTGCCAATGTTGAATTTTCCAATCAAAGCTAATCAGTTTGTCATCATATAAGGCTTTGAGGAATTGGGTGGCAAAGAAAGGATTACCTTTAGTTTTTTGGTACACTAATTCGGTTAAAGGTTGAGCCTGAGATAACTCACAATTGAGTGTATCGGCAACCAGTTGATTCATATCCTCTAGACTTAATGATTGTAGTGTAATGGTATTGACCAATGCCCCGGTTTTGACAATCTCATCGACGGTAAGAATGAAGGGATGAGCTGGTGAGACTTCATTATCTCGATAGGCACCCAAAACTAATAAATGTCCCGTTTCTGACATCAACAATTGTAGCAATTTCAGTGAGGCTGAATCAGCCCACTGCAAATCATCCAAAAATATCACTAAGGGATGTTCAACGCTAGTGAAAACTTGCAAGAATTTCTGCATGAGCAGATTAAAGCGATTCTGGGCAGCAGTTCCTGATAATTCTGTAGCTGCTGGCTGAACGCCAATAATGCCTTTGAGTTCGGGAATGACATCAATCAAAACTTGTCCGTTGTCTCCAACGGCTTCCAGAATTTTGCTTTTCCATGTTTGTAACTGAGCATCGGATTCAGAGAGCAATTGCCCCATCAAATCTCGAAATGCTTGCACAAAAGCACTGAAGGGAATGTTGCGATTAAATTGATCGTATTTGCCTTTAATAAAATAACCCCGTTGCCGCACAATTGGTTTATGAACTTCGTTGACAACCGCAGTTTTGCCAATCCCCGAAAATCCCGCCACTAGCATCATTTCTGTTGTGCCGATGCTGACTCTTTCAAATGCTTCCAGCAGGATTTTTACTTCTTGTTCTCGACCATAAAGTTTTTCGGGGAGCGTAAAGCGATCGAACACATCTCTTTGAGCAATGGGGAAGTCATTAATTTTACCAGTTTCTTGAAGTTGATGTAAACAATTTTCTAAATCAAACTTCAGTCCTAATGCACTCTGATATCGGTCTTCAGCATTTTTTGCCATCAATTTACTGACAACCTCTGAAAGTACAGATGGAATTTGTGGGTTAATTTCATGTACTAATGGCGATGCTTTGGCGATATGACAATGTACTAGCTCCATCGCATCGTTCGCTTGAAATGGTAATTCTCCTGTGAGTAATTCGTAGAAAGTTGCGCCCAAAGAATAAAAGTCAGTCCGATAGTCTATGCCTCGATTCATTCTCCCGGTTTGTTCGGGAGAGATATAGGCTAAGGTTCCTTCTAAGACATTGGGATTTTTGATTTCCTGGGTTTCTCGTGGTAGCAGAGAAGAAATACTAAAATCAATTAATTTGACTTCTTTGGTTTCAAGATTAATGAGAATATTAGCAGGTTTAATATCTTTGTGAATGACGTGGTTTTGGTAGAGATAGTTGAGAATATCTGTCAGTTGTCTAGCGATTTGGAGAAATTCTGCTAAAGGTAAGGTTTTATTGATTTTGCTGATTTTTTTTCTTATCTGGAGATAAATAGAGAGGGAGACTCCACCAAAATCTTCCATGACTAAGGCATAGCTATTGTGGTATACTTCTAAAGTCAGGGGTTTGATAATATGAGAGAAGTCAAGATTTTTAGTAATGGTATATTGGTTGCGAAATAGGACAAGTTCGTTGAAGCTGGGGTAGTCGTTTCGTAGTAGTTTGATAACTACTGGTTGTTGGTCGCTAATACGGATGCCTCGGTAGACAAGAGTACGGGTGCCGATATAAAGTTCTTCTGTTATTTGATAGCCTGACAAATTGGGGTACTGGCTCATAATTCGTTCATCCTCTATTAGATAACAGTTGAATTAGAATATTTGATTCTATTCTATTCTATTCTATTCTATTCTTTGACAGGGAGAGTGATCTCAAACACAGTACCCTCACTAGGTAGAGAATTAACGGTAATTTGTCCCAGATGTTTTTCAACTACTATTTGCCGCGCGATCGCTAATCCCAATCCCGTGCCTTTCCCTACCGCTTTTGTCGTAAACAAATGGTCAAAAATCTTTGATTTGACTGATTCAGTCATCCCGCGACCATTATCAGCAATACTAATTTTCACCTGATTATTTACTAAGGTAGTTTGAATGGTAATGCGGTTGGGATTAGCCTTGATTTCTGCAAAGCTGCGATTTGTATTTGATTCATCTAAGGCATCGATCGCATTCGCCAGAATGTTCATAAATACCTGGTTAAGCTGTCCGGAGAAGCATTCAATTTCAGGAATATTCCCGTAGTCTTTGACTACTTCAATGGCGGGTCGCCGATCGTTGGCTTTCAATCGATATTTGAGAATTAAAAGCGTGCTATCTATCCCCTCGTGGATATTAAAAGGAACTTTGTAGTCTTTGTCAGCGCGAGAAAAGGTGCGGAGTGAAGTGCTGATATCTTTGATGCGATCGCATCCCAGTTGCATCGAGTCAATCATTTTGGGCAAATCTTCGATGATATAGTCTAAATCGATATCTTCGGCATGGTCTGCAAGCTCTGTTTCCGGGGCGCGAGATCGATAGAGATTGAGATGCTCCACTAAGTCTTGAACTGTAGATTTAGCTTCATTCAAATTGCCAGTTAGGAAGCCGACGGGGTTATTAATTTCATGAGCAACACCAGCAACTAAATTCCCCAAAGCTGACATCTTTTCACTTTGAATAATTTGTAATTGAGATTTTTCTAGTTCTTGAGCATAGATTTGAGCTTTTTGATAAAGTCGAGCATTCTCTAGGGAAATAGCAGCCTGGGTACAGAGAAAGTTAATAACAGTGAGGCGATCGCTCGTGAATACTCCAGCAGTTATGTGATTTTCGAGATAAATAATCCCGACTAAATGACCTTGATTAAGAATTGGGAGACATAACACACTCTTGGGAAAGTTTTGAGTTAGATAATCATCAATAATTGGTAAGTCTGTTTGTAGATTGTCGAGCACTATCACAGATTGAGTTCGCTTGACATACTGAATTATTTTAAGAGGAACATCAGGATAATTATCTAAGGTTTGGGAATAGATTTCTGTAGTTTCCAGAGTGGAGATAGCCCTCACGCGCCAAGTGTCATCTTGAGGGAGGACTAAGACACATTTGCACCCCCCAGAGTTTTGGAGAATAATTTGAGTTAGTTGTTGAAGCAGTTCGTCTAACTGGATGATACTAGAAAGAGCTTGAGCAGCTTGGATAATTGAAGCAAAATCAAGGGCATCCGAGATACTAGTACTAGAAGATTGGCTAGATGGATGAGTATTTCCAATTAAAGTTTCTAAAGGACTAAAAATAGTTTTTGGTTGTCGCAATATTGGTTGGAGCAGCTGAGGATAAAGAAGCTCTAAGTTAACTACTTTAGCTTTTGCTCCCCAGCGAGAATAGCAGTAATAAGCTTCAGTCATGTAAACTTGAGCAATATTTTCTTTTTCCCAGTCAAGATAGAATTTGGCAGCAAGTTCGTTGGCTAAAGCTTCTTCTTGGAGAAAACCATTGGCTTTGGCCCCAGAAATAGCCAGCTCGTACAATTCGATCGCCTCGATTTTATTGCCTAAAACTCGACATTTTTCAGCCTCCACCAAATCGTATTTGTGCTGAAAGTTCATCGGTGCATGGTGAGCCCGACTTTGAAGCTGAGCTTGGTTTGTCGAGATTCGATCGAGGACTGCCATTTTGTCTGCCACCTCCGAAAAATCAGCCAAAGCCGTCAGAGAATCATAGAAGTAAAAAATGGGTGTACTAATCAGACTTGCTCCTGATGCCAAGGTTTGGCGTGCTTCTGCCGCATCTTGTTTTGCCTCAACCCTTTCATTGAGCAAGTAAGAAGCTGTGAGCCGATAAACCCAATAAAAATGTAATCCGCTTAAATCATTAGCAGCAGTTAAGGTAGTGTGCAGCTCTTTTTGAGCAGTTACTAAATCTTGATTCTGAGGGGTTTGTAATCGTTGAATAGTCTGAAAAACACCTAAACTATAGTTTAAGCTTGTAATGAGGTTTAGTTTTACGAGGGTGGCGATATAAGTTTCTACTTCTGCCACTAATGTCGTTAACTCTTGGCCAACAGCATAGGAAAATGCACAAAGATGAGTAATACCGTAGCCTGTAAATTCAAAATTGCCTACTTCTAAACCCATTTTGAATGCTTCTGTTAGCAGAGGTATACTATCTTGGAAGTGAGATTTACAGTGAAGAATAAAGGCTCCGACGGCAAAATTTACTTGCGTTTGAACTGCTCGCACTTTGAACTTTTCTGCCACTTTCAGTCCTAGTTGACCAAATTCATAGGTTGCATCCCAGTCTTCTAAAATACTGCTTAATAAAACAGCATAGCAACCGTAGCTAAAAGCGGAGAGGGCTGTGTTCCCTGCTTGAACCGACAGTTTGACTTGAGCCAGAATGACCAAGGGAAATAGTAAGGGGGCAGAAACATAGGAAGCCCCAGCAATACTCGACAGTAACTGCATCCTTGCTAAACATGTCGCATCTGTCATTGTAGGCAAATCGATTAAATCATGAGCGGTTCTACCATTGAGCAGTGCCACAGTATATTGCATGGCTGGGAGAATATCCGCAGGTGTTGGTTGCTCTGGCAGATGAATATTCAGTTGCTTTAGTGCATTCCTGGCAATGGCGATCGCTTCTGGAAATTGACTCTGATTGCTATAGGCTTGAATCTGGATTTCATAGGTTTTAATCCGGTCAAGAATATCCAGTTCTTGAGCTAATATCTCCCGCGTCCAATGCTCCATCTGGGCAAAATCACCGCACAGATAAGCCGCTGCTGCCGCCCCTTCGTGCAATGGCAACATTAGGCTAGTTTGGCTTTGCCAGCCGTCTAGAGAATCTAAAAGAGCTATACCTGTTCGACAATATGTCAGAGCCGGTTCGTAGGCATTAGCTGCTTTAGCTTTGGTTCCAGCGATTAAATTGAGTTGAGCGAGATTGGTTTTTTCAACTGGATCGAGCAGGAGGGCGATCGCACTATTCCAGTGGTTGACGATTTCAAAAATCTTGGCTTCTAGTTCTGCATCCGGGGTGTTTTGTCGCAGTAAGCGAGCAATTGCCAAATGAGTTGACTGTTGTTGATCTTCGGGAATTAGAGAATAGGCAGCTTGTTGGACTCGATCGTGCAAAAACCGATAAGTAGGATTGGCTAAGGCATTAGAAATAGATGCAGTATCAAAATGCATAAAAAACTTATAAATTTCCGTATTGGGAATAATTAAGCCTTCTTGCAAAGCACTCCATAACGATGTTGCAGATTCCTCCAGAGATTTTTCGGCAACAATTTTCAAGGTCTGTAAATCAAACTGTACCCCAATACAAGCTGCTAGTTTGAGCATATTCTGAGTCTCAGCGGGCAATTTCTGTAATTGCAAAGCCATAAACTCCACCACATCATCAACTAGGGCTAGAGCTTTAACTACAGCAATATCACATTCCCAATGACTAGCTTCCCAGTTAAATATAATTTGTCCACCGTCGTGTAGTGCTTTGAGAAATTGGGTTGAAAAAAATGGATTCCCCTGAGTTTTTTGAGAGATTAATTCTGTTAGAGGTTGAGCTAGGGACAACTGGCAATTTAGGGTATCCGCCACCAACTGGTTCATATCCATTAAACTTAAAGGCTGTAGTATAATTGTCTGCACCACAGTCCCAGTTTTTATAATTTCATTCACTGTTAAGATAAAGGGGTGAGCCGAAGACACTTCATTATCTCGGTAAGTACCCAATACTAATAAATATCCTGCCTCTACCATCAACAACTGTAGGAAGTTCAAAGAGGCGGAATCTGCCCATTGTAGATCATCTAAAAATATGACTAAAGGATGTTCTCTGGTGGTGAATACTTGGACAAATTTCTGCATCAGCAGGTTAAAGCGATTTTGGGCTGCATTTCCTGATAGTTCTGCCGCTGGTGGTTGCTCACCAATAATTAGTTCTAGTTCAGGAATCACGTCAATTAAAACTTGTCCATTCTCTCCTACAACTTCTAGAATCTTAGTTTTCCATGAGTCTAGTTGACTATCTGATTCTGATAACAATTGCCCCATCAAATCTCGAAAGGCTTGGACAAAAGCAGAGAAAGGAATATTACGATTAAATTGATCGTATTTCCCTTTAATAAAATAACCCCTTTGTCTAACAATAGGTTTATGAACTTCGTTGACAACAGCAGTTTTACCAATTCCTGAGAAACCAGCTACCAACATCATTTCTGTTGCTCCTTGACTGACTCTCTCAAAGGCATCAAGTAATATCTGAACTTCAGTCTCTCTGCCATAGAGTTTATCGGGAATCAGGAAGCGATCGCTCACATCCCTTCGCGCAATTTCAAAACTATGAATTTCACCAGTTTCTTGTAGCTGATGTAAACAATTTTCTAAATCAAATTTCATCCCTAATGCACTCTGATATCTATCTTCCGCATTTTTTGCCATCATTTTGGCGACTATTTCTGATATTACAGACGGGATTTGTGGGTTAATTTCATGTACTAAAGGTGAGGCTTTTGCAATATGACAATGCACCAACTCCATTGGGTCATTGGATTGAAAAGGTAACTGTCCTGTCAGTAATTTGTAAAAAGTGACACCTAAAGAATAAAAATCAGTTCGGTAGTCAATTCCCCGATTCATTCGGCCAGTTTGTTCTGGAGAAATATAAGCAAGTGTGCCTTCTAAAACATTGGGATTGATTAGTGTTTGGGTTTCCCGTGGTAGCAAAGAGGCAATACTAAAATCAATTAATTTGACTTGTTTAGTTGCGGGATTAATTAAGATATTGCTGGGTTTGATGTCTTTGTGAATGATGCGCTCGCGATACAATATATCTAAGGTATTGCACAGTGCGATCGCGATTTCTAAAAATTCTCTCAAAGATATTGCATTCTTCCCTTTAATCACCCATTCCTGAAGGGAAATCCCACCAAAATCTTCCATGATTAACGCATAGCCATTTTGATAGGGTTCCAGGCTATAAGTTTGGACTATAATAGGTGAGTTGAGATTTTTGGCAATGGTATATTGATTGCGAAACTGCACGAGTTCGCTAAAGGTAGGATACTCATTTTTCAGGAGTTTGATGACCACAGGTAATTGGTCTGAAGTACGGATTGCCCGATATACTAGGGTGCGACTTCCTGAATAAACTGTGGAGACAATTTTATAGTTGGGAATTTGAACGGTTGTGTGAGGTTTGCTGGAGGAGTGAGAGTTATTAATGGTCATAGTTTTTTGAGGATTTATGAGTGAGCGATCGCTTACATGAGTCCGAAGAAGAGGGAAGAATTAATTTGTTTATGCCGCCTTGATGGGTAAGGTGATGATAAATTCTGTTCCTTCTCCTAGTATAGAGTTAACGTTCAGGGAACCGCCATGTTTTCCCTCAACAATTTGACGCGCGATCGCCAATCCTAATCCCGTCCCTTTTCCCACCGATTTTGTTGTAAATAAATGATCGAATATTTTTTGTTTGACTGATTCAGTCATTCCTTTACCATTATCAGCAATGGTAATTTTAACTAGATTATGTTCGACTGAAGTTGTAATTGTAATTCTGTTGGGATTTGCTTTGACTTCAGCAAAACTCCGCCCAAGATTTGACTCATCTAAGGCATCGATCGCATTCGCCAGAATGTTCATAAATACCTGGTTAAGCTGTCCGGGGAAGCATTCAATTTCAGGAATATTCCCGTAGTCTTTGACTACTTCAATGGCGGGTCGCTCATCGTTGGCTTTCAATCGATATTTGAGAATTAAGATCGTGCTGTCTATGCCAGAGTGGATGTTAAAAGGCACTTTGTAGTCTTTGTCAGATCGAGAAAAGGTGCGGAGTGAAGTGCTGATATCTTTGATGCGATCGCATCCCAGTTGCATCGAGTCAATCATTTTGGGCAGGTCTTCGATAATATAGTCTAAATCGATATCTTCTGCATGGTCGGCAAGCTCTGTTTCCGGGGCGCGAGATCGATAGAGATTGAGATGCTCTACTAAGTCTTGAACGGTGGATTTAGCTTCATTCAAATTGCCAGTTAGGAAGCCGACGGGGTTATTAATTTCATGAGCAACACCAGCAACTAAATTCCCCAAAGCTGACATCTTTTCGCTTTGAATCATTTGCAATTGGGTTTGTTGCAAGTCATGTAAGGCTTGCTCTAATTCTTGAGATTTTTGGATGGTGGCGGCTTCGGCACGTTTGCGATCGCTAATATCCAAAAATAATCCATCCCAAACCATAGATCCATCGGCAAGCTGTTCGATTCGTGATTCCCCGTGAATCCACTTAATAATTCCTGATGGGGTGACAATTCGCCCTTCCCACTGCCAGGGAGATCGGGCTTGAATGGTGTGAGTTTGGGACTGTAGAAAACTTGCCATGTCATCTGGATGCACCATATTAGTGAAAAACTGCCAATTGGACATGGCTTGCTCTGGGGTAATTTCCAGCAAGTTGTAACAGTCGGCACTAATGTAGCTCAGAGATATTACTTGCTCAGGAGTCATGCGGTATTGATAAACTACCCCAGGCACATTATCTACTAGGTGATGAAAGCGAGACTGAACCACACTCAACTCATCAAGTGATCGCTCCAGTTGTTGGGCATTTTCTAGCGATCGCTCATAAAGTCGGGCATTTTCTAGAGAAATTGCGGCTTGGGCGCAGAGTAAATTCAGTAGTTGGACGCGATCGCTCGTGAACGCCCCCGTCGCTAAATTATTCTCCAGATATAAAATGCCCAGCAAATTACCTTGATGTAAAATAGGGCTGCACAAGATACTCTTCGGCTGCTGACGCATGATATACGGGTCATTAGCTAAAGTAGGATCTGCCGTCGCATCAAGCAGCACAACAGTCTGCCTGTTATGCTTGACTTTGTAAATTAGCTTTAAGGGAATATCCTGACTGTCCTCAATGGGAAGGCGTTGCAATACGACTGGCTCCGTTCCCACAGTAATTGACCCTTTAATCAGCAGGCGATCGTCTCGTAACAGCATTAACACGCATTTATCAGCCCCCGCATTTTCGATGACAAGCGAAAGCAACGATGAAAGCAGTTTTTCCAGTTCGATATTGCCTGAGATAGCTTGGGAAGCTTTGAGGATGGCAGCGAGGTCGAGGGAATCACAGACACTGGAAGAGGAACTGGTGGAGGTGAGGGTTCCTACGGCAAAGAGGGTTTCGTTGACCGAGAGGGCAGAGCGAGTTTGCTGTAATATGGGAGCCAGCAGTTGGGGATAGCGTTTTTCCAAGTCGGCGACTTTGGCTTTTGCACCCCAATGGGCATAACAATAGTAGGCTTGGATCATGTATTCCGTAGCTATTCGTTCTTTGCCCCAGTCGAGGTAAAACTTGGCGGCAAGTTCGTTAGCTAAGGCTTCTTCGTTGATAAAGTGATGTTTTTTAGCCAGAGCAATGGCTTGGTCATAACACTCAGTCGCTGCGACTTTTTCACCCAAAACCCGATGCTTTTCAGCCTCCACTAAATACCATTTATGCAAGTGATTCATCGGAGCATTTTGCGCCCACTGGTGCAAAATCGTTTGATGGGTTGCGGCTTCGGCGAGCATTTGGGCTTGTTGGGCTTCGGGTTGATTCGGGAAAAGTGCCAGCAGGGTGAGCGCAGCATACAAATGGAAAATGGGGAAATGAACTATTCCCGATATTGCTATCAAATAGAGCTTGACCTGGGTGATGTTGTCAAGGGCAGCCTGATAATTACCAAAACAGTAGGCAAGCAGCAGCTTGTAGGTGTAGGCAACGGCGATCAGGCTCAGATCGTTATCCTGCTGGTGCTGCGGCAGCATCACCCTTTCATCGTAGGCAGTGCCAATTAAGCGATCGGGTTGGCTGACTGGTTCTCTTAAATGGTTCGCTATTTGCCGCAGTGCGCTCAAATGATTATGCGCCGAATCTTGTTTTGCCTGAGCCAGGGCAGCAGTGTAAGCAGCGAATTCGGTTTCCAAAGTGTCCAGTTCTACGCCTGCGAAAAATGCCGTTCCCGCGTAACATACAATGTTAAAAGCCGCAGAGAGAATATCCCCTGTTTCCATGCCAGCCGTGTAGCCATCTTTCAGCGTCGGCATCGTTGCCCTTAGTGCTTCCTGGCGATGTTGGATGAACGTTCCAAACACGTTTAAAGTGAGGGACTTCATGCTCTGAGCATTCAACCGTTCCAACAACGAGAGAGCTAATCGACCAAACCCGTAGCCGGTTTTGACTTCGCCCAGAAACGCACACAGCACCAGACCATGAACCCCATATCCTATCGTCGCGGCAGGTGCATTGCCAAACTGGAGCGACAACCTCACCATCGTCGCGCTCAACAAGGGAAGCAACCCTGGCATTCCAAAGAACACGGGCCCGAATAACACCCTTAATATTTGCATGGCGGACTGGGCAGTGCGATCGCTCATCACGGGCAAGTCAATCAACTCGGCAATCTCTCTGCCCTGGAGTTGCTGGTTCAGAGTTTGGAGTGCTTGGCCAATCGTGGCTTGGTTTACGTCCGTCGGAAATTCCACTCCCAATTGAGCAAGCGCCTCTTTGCCCACGGCGATCCCCTCTAACATCCGACTGCCAGCCTGGTGCGATGCGATTTGAATTTCGTAGATTTTCACTTTGTCGAAAATCGTCTGTGCCTGCTGCAACACCACGGAGGCAAGCTGCTCCATACCCTCAAAGTCACCATTCAAGTAACTGGCTTCGGCGGCGGCTACATAGAGATTTAGCGTCAGTTCGTACTGATTTTGCCAACAGTCTGGCTGGAGTAACTCTATCCCAGTTTGCAGATAAACCCTTGCAGCAGCATAGGCGGTAGCACTTCTGGCTTTCGTTCCCGCTTTCAAATTCAGTTGTGCTAGCGCTTCTTGCTCGCTCGGTTGTGTGAGTAATGCTCGTCCCCGGTTCAGGTGTCCGACAATATCAAACAGCTTTTCTGCTTGCTCTGAAACCGAGAGCTTTTGCTGAAGTAGCTGTCCAATTTGCAGGTGGGTTGCTTGTTTGTTGTCGTCAGGAATCAGCGAATATGCTGCTTGTTGAACGCGATCGTGCAGGAAACGGTAGCTTGGATTAACGGTATCCTCTGAGTCAAACTGTTGTGTACCCTGAAAAAACTTGTAAATCTGACTCGTGGGCAAAATCAAGCCTTCCTGCAAGGCTCTCCACAATGCTGTTGCGGCATCGGTTGAAGAAAATTCTGAAACTATAGCCAATGTCTCTAAATCAAATTGAGCGCCAATACAGGCAGCAAGTTTGAGGACATTTTGGGTGGCATCGGGCAACTTTTGCAATTGCATTGCCATAAACTCGACTACATCATCAGTAAGCGAGAGCAATTTCACTGCTGCAATATCGCACTGCCAATGTCCTACAGTGAAGTTATATGCAATGTAGCCATCCTGATGCAAAGCTTTGAGAAATTGGGTAGCAAAGAAGGGGTTGCCTTGGGTTTTTTGATACACTAACTCACTCAAGGGTTGCGCTATAACTTTTGTACAACTGAGGGTGTCGGCAACCAAATCATTAATATGAGATTGACTCAAAGGATTTAGAGTTAGAGTGCTGACGATCGCTGAGTCTTTCTTCATCTCCTCTAATGTCAGCATTAAGGGATGTGCCGGAAAGACTTCGTTATCTCGGTATGCCCCAATCGTTAGCAGATAGCCCATCTCGCTTTGACTCATCAACACCTGCATCAAGCTCAGTGAAGCTGAATCTGCCCACTGCAAGTCATCGAGAAACATTACCAAAGGATGCTCGGCTGTAGCGAACAGGGCTATGAATTTGCCAAATAACAAGTTGAAGCGGTTTAAAGCTGCACTACCAGCGAGTTCTGCGGCGGCTGGCTGTTTGCCGATAATCTGTTCGAGTTCGGGAATGACATCTATTAAAACTTGCCCATTTTCACCTAAAGCAGACAAGATTTTCTCTTTCCACTGCAACAGTTGAGTATCGCTTTCACTCAATAGTTGTGACATCAAGTCACGAAAAGCCTGGACAAAAGCACTCAAAGGAATGTTGCGGTTGAACTGGTCGTATTTACCTTTGATGAAGTAGCCGCGTTGCCGCACAATGGGTTTATGAACTTCGTTGACGACGGCGGTTTTGCCAATCCCTGAAAAGCCTGCAACGAGCATCATTTCTGTTGCGCCACTACTGACTCGCTCAAATGCTTGCAGTAAAGTTGCTGCTTCGGTTTCTCGTCCGTAGAGTCGATCGGGGATGATGAAGCGATCGCACACATCCCGTTCTCCAATCACAAAATCTTGAATATCACCAGTTTCTTGTAGCTGAGTTAAACATTTTTCTAAATCAAACTTCAATCCCAAAGCACTTTGATATCTGTCTTCGGCATTTTTTGCCATCAATTTGCCGACAATTTTTGATAGTACAGATGGAATTTCCGAATTAATTTCATGCACTAACGGCGAGGCTTTTGCAATATGAGAATGTACTAATTCCATTGGATCTTTGGATTCAAAAGGTAATTTCCCGGTGAGTAATTCGTAGAAAGTGACACCTAAAGAATAAAAATCAGTCCGATAGTCAATCCCCCGATTCATCCGCCCAGTTTGTTCTGGGGAAATATAAGCCAGTGTCCCTTCTAAAATATTGGGATTTATCAAAGTTTGCGTTTCTCGCGGTAGCAAGGAGGCGATACTAAAGTCAATTAATTTGACTTGTTTAGTTGCGGGATTAATTAAGATATTGCTGGGTTTGATGTCTTTGTGAATGATGCGCTCGCGATACAATATATCTAAGGTATTGCACAGTGCGATCGCGATTTCTAAAAATTCTCTCAAAGAGGGTAGATTTTTTCTTTTCACTCCCCATTCCTGAAGAGAAATCCCCCCAAAGTCTTCCATTACTAACGCATAACCATTCTGATAGGGTTCCAGGCTATAAGTTTGGATAATTAAGGGTGAGTTGAGATTTTTAGCAATGGTGTACTGATTGCGAAACTGCACCAGTTCGCTGAAGGTGGGATAGTCATTTTTGAGCAGTTTGATGACAACTGGTAATTGGTCTGAAGTACGGATGGCCCCATATACTAAGGTGCGACTTCCTGAATAAACTGTTTGGATAATTTGATAGTTGAGAATTTGAATGCTTGTGCTTTGGTTGCTGTTTTGTTTAGAGTTATTCATGGTTGTTGTTATTTGAGACTTGATGGGCGAGCGAGCGGTTAAATGGGCCTGAAAAAGAGAAAAAAATTAACTTTTTTTTAGGCTTTAGTGGGTAAGGTGATAATAAATTCTGTTCCTTCTCCTAGTATAGAGTTAACGTTCAGGGAACCGCCATGTTTTTCGACGATAATTTGACGGGCGATCGCCAATCCCAATCCCGTCCCTTTCCCTACTGCTTTCGTCGTAAATAAATGGTCAAATATTTTTTGTTTAACTGATTCAGTCATCCCCTTTCCATTATCCGCAATACTAATCTTCACCTGGTTATCTGCCAATAAAGTTTTAATTGTAATCTGATTTGGATTAGCCTTAATTTCTGCAAAAGTTCGCTGGATATTCGACTCATCGAAAACATCGATTGCATTAGCGATAACGTTCATAAATACCTGATTTACTTGACCAGGAAAACACTCAACTTTCGGTAAATCTCCATACTCCGTTATCACTTCAATAGCCGGACGGTTTTCATTAGCTTTCAGGCGATGTTTGAGAATTAAAATTGTGCTATCTATGCCTTCATGGATATTAAATGGCACTTTATAGTCTCGATCGGCACGGGAGAAAGTGCGGAGTGAAGTGCTGATATTGCGGAGGCGATCGCACGCCATATCCATTGAATTAATAACTTTAGGTAAGTCTTCTAAGGTATAATCTAAGTCAATTCTTTCCGCATGATCGAGAATTTCATCATTCGGATTGGGGAGAGTTGCTTGATAGAGTTTTAAGTGTTCAATCAGCTCGGCAACAGTAGGTTTAGCTTGTTCGAGACTTGCAGAAATAAAACCGAGAGGATTATTCATTTCATGGGCGACACCAGCAACTAAGTTACCCAGTGCAGACATTTTTTCACTTTGCACAAGTTGTAACTGAGCGTGTTGCAGATCTTTTAATGTGTTTTCCAATGCTTGGGATTTTTGCTGCAAGGCAAGTTCAGCTTGTTTGCGATCGCTAATATCAAAGGTTGTGCCAATAATTCGATAAACCTGTCCCCGTGCATTCTTGATGGGGTTGATGGTGGCAAACCACCAGGTTTCCTGCCCATCAAAAATGAGGCAATCCTCAGAATGAAAAGACATTCCCGTGCTGGCGCACTCGGCAAACCGTTGTTGTATATTGTTGCCCTGTACTGCTCCAAACACTTCAGTGGGTGTTTTCCCCACAATATCAGCCCCGCTAATCCCGGTGGCTCTCTGTGAAGCCGCATTCCATCCGGCATAGCGGAAGCTGCCGTCTTCTAACACATCCAGCACAAAGATGACAATTTCGGCTCCGTCGTAGATGCTGCGGAGAAACTGTTCTTTCTCTTGAAGTGCGATTTCTGCCTGTTTGCGATCGCTAATATCCTGGTAAATTCCCAACACACCAATGACTGTTCCGGTTGCATCGTGTAGGGGTAGCTTGCTAGTCTCGATCCAAACTGTTGTGCCATCGGCTTGTAGCGTCGTTTCGACAATACCGAGTTCGGGCAGATTTGATTCTATCACCCGTCGATCGCACTGGCGGAACCAGTCTGATTCTTCAGTAGTCCAAGACAGGTCATAATCTGACTTACCGACGATTTCTGTGGATGAACTCAACCCTACAGCCTCAGCAAAAGCGCGGTTACTGCCTTGATAGATCAGATTGCAGTTTTTCCAGAACACCTTATGGGGAATGGTATTGAGCACCAGTTCCAATAATTGTTGGGATGCTTGCAGTTGTTCTTCGGCTTGTTTGAGCTCGGTGATATCGATCGCGATCGTGGTAATACCAATTAAATCTCCATCTTCATTGATTAGAGGATTGTTGTACCAATCACAGAAGATAATCTCGCCTGCTTTTGTAATATTTTCATTGGTGCTGCGGTTGCCACCTGTTTGAGCTAAGATATCTGCCACAATCTGAGCAACATGAAGTCTGACGGTTTCATCCGCGATCAAAAAATCGACTGAACGCCCCATCACTTCCGCTGCTGTGTAACCAAAAATCTCTTCAGCCGCTGGGTTCCAGGATTGAACCAGAAAATCAGGACTCCACTCGATTACCGCCATCGGCGTTTGTTGGATGAGCAACGACAAGCGTTGTTGGGATGCGTAGAGTGCGGCTTCAGCCTGTTTGCGATCGTCAATGTCGCTGCAAGCACCAATCCATTCCCGAATGCTGCCGTCTTCTGCCAGAATTGGTACACCCTTTACATCGAAGTAACGGTAGCTGCCATCGGCTGCCCGAATGCGGAATTCGGTTTTGTACCAGCTTTTGGTTTGCACTGCATGATTCCAAACCTGGAGGGTGCGCTCTCGATCGTCTGGATGAAGCGAATCTACCCACCCAAAGCCCCTAATTTCCTCAACGCTTTGCCCTGAATAGGCTCTCCAACTTGGTATGTCAACAAACTGCCCATCGTTGTCTGTCACCCAAACAATTTGAGACGTGACCTCGATCGAGTGACGATACCTCTGCTCACTCAGGCGTAGGGCAGTTTCAGCTTGTTGACGTTCAGCTTCCATGCGCTTGCGATCGGTAATATTTTGCACAAACGCACAGTTGTACTCTTCGCCGTCCAGTTCAAGGTAATTAACCGTTACTTCAACCGGATAGCGATGCCCTGATTGGTTAACATTGTAAGTTTCAAAGACAAATGAACCCTGTTCCTTAAGCTCCTGCCAATGTTTTTCCCAAAACTCTGAGGAAAGATCTGGGTTAAAGTCTCCAACACATTTTTGCAAAATCTCGGTTCGGGAATAGCCGAGATCGCGACAGGCGGCATCATTAACATAAGCAACCTGTCCGCTCGGTTTAATCCACCAGATCGGGACGCTGGAACGATCGACGGCAAACTGAGTGAGTCTGAGAGATTTCTCGGCAAGTTTGCGATCGCTAATATCGATCATCACGCCATCCCAGATAATCGAACCGTCGGCTTGCCGTTCTGGTCGTGATGCTGCCTGCACCCATTTCACAGTGCCAGAGGTCGTAATAATCCGCCATTCCTGCTCAAATGGCATGAGAGTCTGGGCAGAATGGACGAACGCCTGGGTCATGGCTGGGCGATCGTCGGGATGCTCCAACATCCGAAAGTCTTTGATTCCTGTCAAGAACTCTTCTGGTGGCACTTCATAGAGATCGGCACAGCCTGGACTAACGTAGGGAATTGAAACAGAACCATCGGGAGCGAGGCGGATCTGATAAATTATCCCAGGCAAATTATCCGTCAGCTTCTGAAAGCGGGCTTCGCTGGCACGCAGTGCAGTTAGAGTTTGTTGCGATCGCTCATAAAGTCGGGCATTTTCCAAGGAAATTGCGGCTTGAGTGCAGAGTAAATTGAGCAGTTCGACGCGATCGCTCGTAAACGCCCCAACGGTCAGATTATTTTCTAAATATAAAATGCCAATTAACAGTCCTTGATTAATAATTGGACTACAAAGAATACTTTTAGGCTGGTACTGTTCGATATAAGGATCGCTTGCGAACTGAGGATTTAACCTAGCATCAACAAGTACCATAGCTTCCAAACTATGCTTAACAGCATTCACCAAACTAAACGCCACATCCTGACTTAATGCTAAAGGCATTGATGATAATATCTGTGGTTCTTGTCCCTCTTCCATAAGAGCTGCTACCCGTAACTCAATCTCTTGTTTAAGCAGCAAGACACACTTAGTTGCACCAGCATTCACACTAGCTATTTTTAGGACACTAGCTAAAAGTTTATCCAGTTCAATTTCCCCAGAAATAGCTTGAGAAGCTTTCAGTATAGTAGCCAAATCTAGAGCTTCCGAGACGCTTCTAGAAGAGCGGTTGAAACTAATTTCACCCCGCGTAATAGTATCGTTAAATGTACTAGAATATCTAGCTTCATTTTTAATCGGACTGAGTAATTTAGGATAGCGTTTTTCTAGATCCTCTATTTTAGTTTTTGCTCCCCATCGGGAATAACAATAATATGCCTCAATCATGTAGGCTTGAGCTACTTTTTCTTTGTTCCATTCCAAGTAAAATTTAGCTGCAAGTTCGTTGGCGAGAGCTTCTTCTTGTATCAAGGCGTTTTGACTGGCGGCTGCTATGGCGCGATCGTACAGTTCAATTGCCGATAATTTATCTCCAGAAATACGCGCCATTTCTGCTGAAATTAGCTCGGAGGCAGCGCTAAAATTCTCCGAGCAGTTTTGCGCCCAAACAGCTAATTGCTGTTTATACTCTATCAACTTTTGCCACAGATCGGATTGTTTTGCCTGTGGTATTCGATCGTAACTTTGGCATAACAATAGAGCATAGATAAAGCGATGTCTGGCATAGGGAAGTAAGCCTTGGGGAGCAACATTAACAATCTCAGCTTCAGCTTTCTCGGCAGATTCTAAAGCTGACTCTGGGCAATCGCAGAGGTAGAGGATTTGGCTTTTAAGAATAGTATAAATACAGATAACTTGCCAGTTTTTGTGTTTTCGGCAGCGTTCGAGATACTCATATTCTATAGTTTCCGACCAAGTTTTTGTTCCTCTCAACTTGGCTACAAGCATTTGACCACCAGTTAGTAGATCGATAGACCATTGATTTTTTTGCTGTTGACTAAAAGCCAGCGATTGATTAATTTCTGCCTCTAATTGCTTCAGTTCTACTCCCTGGTAAAAACGACAGTACATATTGTGTCCAAAAGCATAAGCAGCATATTGTAAATTGCTTGATTCCCAACCAATTTGATAGGAATTTTGGTAATCTTGGCTGGCTACCTTAAGAGGGTGAGACCAATGACGGAGAGAACTACCAATCATTAAATAGGCTACACTTTCAGCCGAACTATTATTAAACTTGGGCATTAATTGCAGCGTTAAATCGATTAACTCACCTGTATTTTGATAGTTATTTAAAGCATAACCGCGTAAGCCACCGTAGGCTGGGTAAATATAGCCTATTTCAGGCGTATTACCATACTGCAAACACAAATTAACAGCCTTGGCACAAATGACTGACCACAGACGCTGATGCGATCGATAGGTGGGCGGGCCCATAGCAATAGCTAACTTTGCAGCCATTTTTTTCTCAGGATCGGTCATCATGGGTAAATCACTGAGAGAAGCAATCCCTCGGCTTTCTAAGATGGCTTGAGCAGTCGCAATTTCGCGATCGCGTACCACCTCAAAATCCTCATCGCTAATATCAATACCGAACAAGGATAAAGCTTTAATCCCCGCAGCAATAGCTTCTGGATACTCAGATCGTAGGGTATATTGAATAATGGCTAAGTTGTAAATTTCTGCCTTTTCTAGGGGAGTTCTTGCCTGTTCTAGAGTGCGATCGATCCAGATTTGTGATGCTTCAATATTGCCATTCAAATATTCAATTTCAACCCGTTCTTTGTGGAGCGCAAAGCATAATTCATATTGAATATTCCAACAGTCTTCTCTCAATAATTCCATGCCAGTAGTTATATACTCACAGGCAACAGTATATGCCGTTGAAGTTTTAGCTTTTCGTCCTGCCAATAAGTTTAATTGGCTCAATCTTTCCTGTTCTTCTGGATCGTTTAATAAGTAGCGACCGCGATTTAGTTGATTGGCAATCTCGAATAAGATTTCCTCACGATCTGCCAAAACAGTATTTCTTAAAAGTAGTTGACCGATCTGTAGATGTGTTGCTTGCTTGCGATCGTTCGGAATCAGAGAATAGGCAGCTTGCTGGACGCGATCGTGCAAAAACCGATAAGTCGGATTAGCCGCTGCACTAGAAACCGACTCATTATCAGATTGAGTAAAGAACTTATAAGCTTCCGTAGTCGGAATAATCAAACCTTCTTGCAAAGATTTCCATAAAGCAGTAGCAGCAACTTCCGCCGACTTTTCACTGATGATTGCCAAAGTAGCTAAATCAAACTGCGACCCAATACAAGCGGCTAATTTAAGCATTTCCTGAGTAGGAAACGGCATTTTCTGCAATTGCAGTGCCATAAACTCTACCACATCATCAGTAATTGCTAAGGCTTTGACTTGAGCAAGATCGCACTGCCACCCC
This sequence comes from Microcoleus pseudofavosus SVA1_A4, assembly GCF_036700565.1. NCBI lineage: Bacteria > Bacillati > Cyanobacteriota > Cyanophyceae > Oscillatoriales > Microcoleaceae > Microcoleus > Microcoleus pseudofavosus. Next base: position 71,498 of record NZ_JAUBPE010000015.1, on the reverse strand, counting down.
CCTTGTACCCCCGTCTGTCCCGCCTTGGTAAGGGGGGATGAAAGGGGGGTGGGGGACACAGAGGGGTCAAAAGTAATCAGCCCATCGTCATGTAAAGCCTTCAGGAATTGCGTAGCAAAAAAGGGATTACCTTGAGTTTTTTGATACACCAGTTTTTTCAGAGGTTGGGCAATCTTTGATCTGCAACTAAGAGTATCTGAAATCAATTGATTAATGTCATCTTTTTGCAAAGGAGCCAAAGTAATTGTATTCACCGTTGCCCCGGATTTAATAATCTCATCCACCGTCAAAATAAATGGATGAGTAGGAGACACTTCATTATCTCGATAAGCACCTAACACCAATAAATGTCCCGTATCTTCCATCAACAGTTGCAACAATTTCAAGGATGCCGAATCTGCCCACTGTAAATCATCTAAAAACATTACTAAAGGATGTTCGGCTTGCGTAAATACTTGCACAAATTTCTGCATCAGCAGATTAAAGCGATTTTGGGCGGCACTTCCTGATAGTTCAGGTGCTATTCTTTGTTTACTAATGATGCGTTCTAACTCAGGAATTACATCAATCAAGACTTGTCCATTGTCGCCAACTGCTGTCAAAATTTTGCTTTTCCATATTTGTAACTGAGCATCTGATTCTGATATTAATTGCTCCATTAAATCCCGGAACGCTTGCACAAATGCGCTGAATGGAATATTGCGCTGGAACTGGTCGTATTTGCCTTTGATGAAATAGCCCCTTTGTCTGACAATTGGCTTGTGAACTTCATTCACGACTGCGGTTTTGCCAATTCCAGAAAAACCTGCCACTAGCATCATTTCTACCCCCCTTAGTCCCCCCTTACCAAGGGGGGATTTAGGGGGGTTAGCTACTCGCTCAAAGGCAGCTAATAGACGATCGACTTCTTTTTCTCTACCGTACAGTTTTTCTGGTATCAGGAACCTGTCTGTAATATCTTCCTGTCCTAAATCAAAGACCTCAATGTTACCAGTTTTTTCTAATTGAGCTAAACAAATTTCTAAATCATGTTTTAATCCTAATGCACTTTGATAGCGATTTTCAGCATTTTTGGCCATCAATTTCCTGACAATATGCGATAAAACTATAGGGATTTTTGGATAAATTTGATGTATCGGTATTGACTCTTTGGCGAGATGACAATGCACCACTTCCATCGGGTCATCAGAAACAAATGGTAATTCTCCTGTCAACAATTCATAAAAGGTGACACCCAGGGAATAAAAGTCACTGCGATAGTCAATGCCTCGATTCATCCGTCCGGTTTGTTCTGGAGAGAGATAGGCTAATGTTCCTTCTAAGACATTCGGATTTTTAATTTCTTGGGTTTCTCGTGGTAGGAGAGATGCAATACTGAAATCAATTAGTTTTATTTGTTTAGTGTCGGGATTGATTAAAATATTAGCGGGTTTAATATCTTTGTGAATGACTCGGTTTTGGTAGAGATAGTGGAGAATGTTTGTTAGTTGCAGTGCCAGATTGAGAAAGTCTGTTAAAGATAAAAATTTAGCAGGTTGGTTTTTATCATTGGCAATATGGAGATAATTAGATAGGGAAATCCCTCCAAAGTCCTCCATGACTAAGGCATAGCTATTGTGGTAGACTTCTAGGGTCAGAGGTTTAACAATACTGGGGAAGTTAAGATTTTTGGCAATGGTATATTGATTGCGAAACCCGACAAGTTCGTTGAAATTCGGGTATTCGTTTCGCAGTAGTTTGATGACGACACGAGTGCGATCGCTCTCTCGAACACCCCGATAAACGAGGGTACGAGAGCCTGCATAGATTTGTTCTGCGATCTGATACCCAGGTAGGTGAGTGATGATATCCATTTTCCCGTCCTCAAAAAATTTGGGTGGCTACACCTTATAGTTATAGTTTATCAACAGACAGGGAAACATCCCCAATTGCTACTAATGTTTTTAGCTTTATTGGCTTGAGGTCTGTATTGCCGCTAATCTCAACCTTTCCCAGCACTATCTCTGCCGACAAACTCAAGGAAAATGTCATCTATTGCTGTATCACAACTATCTTGATTCTATTGGCTTAATGGGAATTGTAATCACAAACTCTGCACCTTGACCTAACGCTGAATTTACTTCTAAAATACCTGAGTGTTTTTCTTCGACAATTTGACGCGCGATCGCCAATCCTAACCCCGTGCCTTTTCCGACAGTTTTCGTAGTAAATAAATGGTCAAAAATATTGTGTTTGACTGATTCACTCATCCCCTTGCCATTATCAGCAATACTAATCTTCACCTGGTGATGTGCCAAGGAGGTTTGAATTGTAATGCAGTTGGGATTTGCTTTAATTTCTGCAAACTTGCGACCGATATTTGATTCATCTAACGCATCAATAGCATTGGCCAGGATATTCATAAACACCTGATTTAGTTGACCTGGAAAACACTTAAATTGAGGGAAATTGCCATAGTTAGTAACAACTTCAATCGCCGGACGTTGTTCGTTCGCTTTCAGGCGATGTTTGAGAATTAAAATTGTGCTATCGATGCCTTCGTGGATATTAAAAGGTACTTTGTAATCTCGATCGGCACGGGAAAAAGTGCGGAGTGAAGTGCTGATGTTTTTCAGGCGAGCGCACGCCATTGTCATGGAATCAATTACCTTGGGTAAGTCTTCTAAGCTATACTCCAAGTCAATTTGTTCGGCATGATCGATAATTTCCTGATTGGGATTAGGTAAGCTTTCTTTATAGAGTCTGAGGTGGTCGGCAAGCTCGGCAACAGTCGGTTTAGTTTGTTCGAGACTAGCAGCTATAAAACCCAAAGGATTATTCATTTCATGAGCAACACCTGCAACTAAATTACCCAGTGCAGACATTTTTTCACTTTGCACGATTTGTAATTGTGCTTGTTGTACATCAACCAATGCTTGTTGTAAATCCAGAGATTTTTGCTGTAGGGCAAGTTCTGCTATTTTGCGATCGCTAATATCCAACAATAATCCATCCCAAGCTAGAGTTCCATCCGCAAGTTTTTGGATTCGAGTTGCGATGTGAATCCACTTGAGGATTCCCGATGGTGTCACAATTCGGCCTGACCACTCCAAAGGAGTTAGGGTTTGGATCGAGTCGGTAACGGACTCTTGGTAACTAGCAGCATCCTCTGGATGGATCGCTTCTATAACAAACTGCATATTAGTGATCGCTTGCTCTGGCGTAATTTCAAACAATTCGTAACACTCAGCACTGACGTAGGTTAGATATCTGACCCCATCGGCAGTCGAGCGGGCTTGATAAACAACACCAGGAACATTATCTACAAGTTTCTCAAAGCGAGAGTTACTCGCACTCAATTCGGCGAAGGACTGTTCTAGCTGTTGGGAATAGGTTTGCGACTGCTCATAAAGTCGGGCATTTTCTAGGGAAATCGCAGCTTGAGCACAAAGTAAGTTGAGCAGTTCGACGCGATCGCTCGTAAACGCCCCCGTCGCTAAATTATTTTCGAGATATAAAATGCCCAGCAACTTACCTTGATGCAAAATCGGGCTACACAAAATACTCTGAGGCTGCTGACGCATGATATACGGGTCATTGGCTAGAGTCAGATCGGCACTTGCATTAATTAGCACAACAGTTTGCCTGTCATGCAAGACTTTGTAAATCAGCTTTAGGGAAATATCCTGACTGTCCTCAATGGGAAGGCGTTGCAATACGACTGGCTCCGTTCCCACAGTAATTGACCCTTCTATCAACAGGCGATCGTCTCGTAAGAGGATTAACACGCACTTATCGGCTCCCGCATTTTCAATAACGATAGAAAGCAACGATGAAAGCAGTTTTTCGAGTTCGATTTCGCCTGAGATAGTTTGAGAAGCTTTGAGAATTGCAGCTAAATCTAGGGTATCTGAGACACTACTGCTAGAAGTGGCAGAACTGGTGGAGGTGATGGTTCCTACAGCAAAGACGGTGTCGTTGACTGAGAAAGCGGTGCGAGTTTGTTGTAATATGGCAGCCAGCAGTTGGGGATAGCGTTTTTCTAAGTCAGCAACTTTGGCCTTTGCTCCCCACCGAGCATAGCCGTAGTAGGCGTTTGTCATGTATTCCTGAGCGATACGCTCTTTGTTCCATTCCAGGTAGAACTTGGCTGCCAGTTCATTGGCTAAAGCTGCTTCGTGGATGAACTGGTGTTCAGTCGCCAGGGCGATCGCCCGATCGTAATGCTCGGTAGCAGCAACTTTTTCACCCAACACCCGGCATCGCTCTGCTTCTACCAGATACCATTTGTGCAAATAGTTCATTGGGGCATTGTGCGCCCATTGATGCAGAGCCGTTTGATGGCTGGCGATCGCAGCAAGCAGTTCGCCTTGCTCAACTTCTGGCTGGGTGGGGAAGACTGCCAGGTGTGTTAGCGCCGCATAGAAATGGAAAACGGGAATAAAAACCGTTCCCGATAGGTTCATCCAATAGGACTTGAATTGGGTGAGGTACTCCTGGGCTGCCGGATAATTACCAAAACAGTAGGCAAGTAGCAGTTTGTAGATGTAGACAATAGCTATTTCGAGGAGTTGATTATTCTGCTGGTGGTGTGGCAGCATCACGGTTTCATCATAGGCAGTGCCGATTAAGCGATCGCTCTGGCTCACCGTTTCTCGCAAATTCTGTATTGTTTGCCTCGTAATGTCAATAAAAGAACGTACTAGACCTTGTTTGAGCTGATCCAGGGCAGCACTGTAAGCCGCTAATTCCGGGTCTAACAGCTCTAGCTCTACACCCGAAAGAAGCGCAAGATAAGCGTAAGTAATTATGTTGTAGCTACTGGAGAGAAAATCGCCTGTTTCTATACCAGCTTTGTAGCCCTCTTTGGTTGTCAGTAGGGCTGCCCATAGCGCTTCTTTGTGAGGTTGAATGAAACCCCCAAACAAATCGAACGTGAGGGACTTCATGCTTTGAGCATTCAACAGATCCAGCACCGAGAGTGCTAATTGACCAAATCTGTAGCCAGTTTCGACATCCCCTAAAAACGCACACAGCACCAAGCCATAAACCACATAGCCGATTGTCGAGGCGGGGGTATTGCCAAACTCCAGCGACAGCAATACCATCTTTGCGCTTAACATTGGCAATAGCTCTGGCTTAGTCGCGTACACGGGCATAGATAACAGGCTTAACAGTTGCATGGCGGCTTGAGCGGTGCGATCGCTCATCACGGGCAGCTCAACCAATTCGGCAATCTCTCTGCCTTGGAGTTGCTCGTCGATCTCTTGTAAAGCACTGCTAGTCGTGGTTTCGTCTGCTGCTGTTGGCAGATCTACCCCCAATTGAGCAAGTGCTTCTCTTCCCACCGCGATCGCCTCTAACATTTGGCTTTGGTTCGTGTATGCCACAATTTGAATTTCGTAGATTTTTACTCGATCGAGAATCGTCAGTGCTTGCTGCAACACCACGGAGGCAAGCTGCTCCATGCGCTCAAAGTCACCATTCAAGTAACTGGCTTCGGCGGCGGCTACATACAGATTGAGCGTCAATTCATACTGAGTTTCCCAGCAGTCTGGCGGAAGTAACTCCAGCCCGTTTTGCAAATAAACCCTTGCAGCAGCATAGGCGGTCGCGCTTCTAGCCTTAGTTCCCGCTTTCAAGTTCAGTTGTGCTAGAGTTTGCCGTTCCTGCGGTTGCGCGATTAACTCCATGCCTAAATTCAAATGCCCGACAATATCAAACAGCTTTTCTGCTTGCTCTGAAACCGAGAGCTTTTGCTGAAGTAGCTGTCCAATTTGCAGGTGCGTTGCTTGTTTGTTGTCATCAGGAATCAGCGAATAGGCGGCTTGTTGAACGCGATCGTGCAGGAAACGGTAGCTTGGATTAACGGTTTCCTCTGAGTCAGACTGTTGTGTACCCTGAAAAAACTTGTAAATCTGACTCGTGGGCAAAATCAAGCCTTCTTGCAAAGCTCTCCACAATGCTGTTGCGGCATCGGTTAGCGATTGTTCTGAAACTATAGTCAATGTCTCTAAATCAAATTGAGCGCCAATACAGGCTGCAAGTTTGAGGACATTTTGGGTGGCATCGGGCAACTTTTGCAATTGCATTGCCATAAACTCGACTACATCATCAGTAAGCGAGAGCAATTTCACTGCTGCAATATCGCACTGCCAATGTCCTACAGTGAAGTTATATGCAATGTAGCCATCCTGATGCAAAGCTTTGAGAAATTGAGTAGCAAAGAAGGGGTTGCCTTGGGTTTTTTGATACACTAACTCACTCAAGGGTTGCGCTATAACTTTTGTACAACTGAGGGTGTCGGCAACCAAATCATTAATATGAGATTGACTCAAAGGATTTAGAGTTAGAGTGCTGATGGTTGCTGAGTCTTTCTTCATCTCCTCTAATGTCAGCATTAAGGGATGTGCCGGAAAGACTTCGTTATCTCGGTATGCCCCGATCGTTAGCAGATAGCCCATATCGCTTTGACTCATCAACACCTGCATCAAGCTCAGTGAAGCTGAATCTGCCCACTGCAAGTCATCGAGAAACATTATCAAAGGATGCTCGGCTGTAGCGAACAGGGCTATGAACTTGCTAAATAACAAGTTGAAGCGGTTTAAAGCAGCACTACCACCGAGTTCTGGGGCTGCTGGCTGTTTGCCGATAATCTGTTCGAGTTCGGGTATTACTTCAATTAAAACTTGCCCATTTTCACCTAAAGCAGACAAGATTTTCTCTTTCCAATGCGTTAGCTGAGTATCGCTTTCACTCAATAGTTGTGCCATCAAGTCGCGAAAAGCTTGGACAAAGGCACTCAAGGGAATGTTGCGGTTGAACTGGTCGTATTTGCCTTTGATGAAGTAGCCGCGTTGCCGCACAATGGGTTTATGAACTTCGTTGACGACGGCGGTTTTGCCAATCCCTGAAAACCCTGCAACGAGAATCATTTCTGTTGCGCCACTACTGACTCGCTCAAATGCTTGCAGTAAAGTTGCTGCTTCGGTTTCTCGTCCGTAGAGTCGATCGGGGATAATAAAGCGATCGCATACATCCCTCTGTGCAATTTCAAAGCTCTCAATTGAACCCGTAACTTGTAACTGAGTTAAACAATTTTCTAAATCAAACTTGATTCCCAACGCACTCTGATATCTGGATTCGGCATTTTTTGCCATCAGTTTTGTGACTATTTCTGATAGTACAAAGGGAATTTTATCAGTGATTTCATGTACTAAAGGCGAGGCTTTGGCAATATGAGAATGTACTAACTCCATTGGATCGTGGGATTCAAAAGGCAATTTTTCTGTCAGTAATTCGTAGAAAGTGACACCTAAAGAATAAAAATCAGTCCGATAGTCAATCCCCCGATTCATTCGGCCTGTTTGTTCTGGGGAAATATAAGCTAGTGTTCCTTCTAATACATTGGGATTGATTAGTGTTTGGGTTTCTCGCGGTAACAAGGATGCAATGCTGAAGTCGATTAATTTGACTTGTTTGGTTTCAGGATTAATTAAGATATTGCTGGGTTTAATGTCTTTGTGGATGATGCGCTGACGATACAATATATCTAAGGTATTGCAGAGGGATATCGCGATTGACAAAAACTCTCTCAAAGATAGTGCGTTCTTCCCTTTAATCGCCCATTCGTGAACAGAAACCCCGCCAAAGTCTTCCATTACCAGCGCATAGCCATTTTTATAGGGTTCCAGGCTGTAGGTTTGGACGATACTAGGTGAATTAAGGTTTTTGGTAATGGTGTATTGATTGCGAAACTGCACCAGTTCGCTAAAGGTGGGATAGTCGTTTTTCAGCAGTTTGATGACAACTGGTAATTGGTCTGAAGTACGGATTGCCCGATATACTAAGGTGCGACTTCCTGAATAAACTGTGGAGATAATTTGATAGTTGGGAATTTGAATGCTTGTGTTTTGGTTTCTGTTTTGATTAGAGTTATTCATGGTTGTTGTTATTTGAGACTTGATGGTGAGCGAGCGGTTAAATGGGCCTGAAAAAGAGAAAAAAATTAACTTTTTTTTAGGCTTTAGTGGGTAAGGTGATAATAAATTCTGTTCCTTTTCCCAGTATAGAGTTGACGTTCAGGGAACCGCCATGTTTTTCGACGATAATTTGACGGGCGATCGCCAATCCCAATCCCGTTCCTTTCCCAACCGCTTTTGTTGTAAATAAATTATCAAAAACCTTCTCCCGAACTGCTTCAGTCATGCCAATAGCATTGTCTTTAATCCGAATTATTACGTGTTTTTGCTCGGTCGATAACTCCGTCTTCACAATAATTTGATTGGGATTGGCTTTAATTTCTGCATAGCTCCGTCCAATATTTGATTCATCCAAAGCATCGATCGCATTGCCCAAAATATTCATAAATACCTGATTTAATTGTCCGGCATAGCATTCGATGTTTTGGAGAGCGCCATAGTCCTTAATAACTTGGATTTCGGGGCGAGTGTCGTTGGCTTTCAGACGATGTTTAAGGATCATAATTGTGCTATCAATGCCATCGTGAATATTACAGGCTACGGGGCGATCGCTATCAGCACGCGAGAATGTCCGCAGACTAATGCTAATGTCTTGAATTCGCTTCACCCCTTGTCGCATCGAACCTACTAACTTGGGTAAGTCTTCTCGGATGTAGTCAAGTTCAATGGTTTCGATTTCCTCTTGAATTGCTGCACTGTAATTAGGATATTCTTGCTGAAATAGATCCAGCAATCCAAATAAATCTTTGATGTAATCTAGGGCGGGTTGAATATTTCCACTGAGGAAACCTACTGGGTTATTAATTTCGTGAGCCACACCAGCCACTAAGTTACCCAATGCTGACATTTTTTCGCCTTGGATAAGTTGGATTTGGGCGTTTTGCAGATTAGTTAGCGCTTGTTCTAAATCTTGTGATTTTTCCTGTTCTCTGGCATAAAGTCGAGCGTTTTGTAAAGAAATTGCGGCCTGAGTGCAAAGTAAGTTGAGCAGTTCCACGCGCTCGCTGGTAAATGCTCCAGTTGCCAGATTATTTTCCAGATACAAAATGCCCAACAACTTACCTTGATGCAAAATAGGGCTACACAAGATACTCTTGGGTTGCTGTTGCTGAATGTAGGGATCGTTGCTCAATTTAGGATGCACCGTTGCATCAATAATCACCGCAGGTTGTAAGCTGCGTTTAACAGTATTAATTAAGCTAACTGGCACATCAATAGAGTCTTCAACGGGTTGTGGATTGAGCAACATCGGGTAAAAATCGACTTGGGCAGTCTGGTTATTTCCACCGCTCTGGGAAAGCCGTGCTAACGCTTGAATCAGTAAACGACCTGACTCCAAAAGCATGAACACACACCAATCTGCACCCGCATTTTTAATGACGATATCTAGCAACTTTGAAAGTAGTTTTTCGAGTTCGATTTCCCCAGAAAGAGTTTGGGAAGCTTTGAGAATGGCCGCTAAATCTAAAGCCACAGAGATGCTGCTACTGCTGGAAGTGGGGGAACTGGTGGAGGTAACACTTCCCAATGTGAAGATGGTTTCGTGAGGGGAGAGGGGAGAACGAGTTTGCTGGAGGATGGGAGCGAGGAGTTGGGGATAGCGTCGTTCCAAGTCAGTGACTTTGGCTTTAGCGCCCCAACGAGCATAGCCATAGTAGGCGTTAGTCATATATGCCTGGGCAATCTCCTGTTTACCCCAGTGGAGGTAAAATTTGGCGGCTAGTTCATTGGCTAGTGCTTCTTCTTGGATGTATTCGTTGGCTTTGGCTCCTGAAATGGCGCGATCGTAATGTTCAATTGCTTCGGCTTTATTGCCTAAAACCCGATACTTTTCTGCCTCAACTAAATACCATTTATGCAGATGATTCATGGGAGCATTCTGCGCCCACTGTTGCAAAGTGGTTTGATGGGTTTGAGCTAAAGACAAAAATTCGCCTTGCTCTGACTCTGGGTGTGTGGACAAGAGTGCCAAATGCGTCAGGGCTGTATAGAAATGAAAAATGGGAATAAAAATCATCCCTGATACTGCCATTAAATATTCTTTGGCTTGGGTGTTATAGTCTAGGGCAGTCGTGTAGTTACCAAAAAAGTAGGCAAGCATCAGTTTGTAAGTGTAGGCAATAGCGATCGCTGTGAGATCCTTGTCCTGATGGTGCTTAGAAAGCATCACCGTTTCATCGTAGGCACTGCCAATTAAGCAATCCGACAGAATACGGCCTTCCCTCAAGTTCTGCACAGTCTGCTGCATCATATCCAAAAAAGTCTGGGCAGAATGTTGTTTTATCTGCACTAATACAGCTCTGTAAGTTGCTATTTCGGGTTCCCAAGTGTCCAGTTCTACCCCAGCAAAAAGTTTGGCAATGAGGTAATCGAGGGAGTTGTAGCCAGCGTTGAGAAAATCACCAGTTTCCATACCAGTTGCATAGCCATCTTTCATCGTCAGCATCGTTGCCCTTAGAGATTCCTGATGATGTTGAACCCAAGCCGCAAACAGAAGTAGAACTTTAGACTCGAATTCCCTGACATTCAATTGGTCAACCAAGTTGATTGCTAATCGCCCAAAGCTATACCCTGATTTCACTTCTCCCACAAAAGCACACAACACCATACTGTGAATCGCATACCCCACCGTCGATCCTGGTGTATTCCCAAACTGGATTGATAAACTCACCATCGTTGCACTCAGTATGGGCATTAATCCCGGCATTCCCTGTAGAATCGGTGAAAATAATAATCCTAAGAGTTGCATAGCTGCCTGAGTTTGGCGATCGCTCATTACAGGTAGATCGACTAATTCCTCAATCCCTCTGTCACCTTGAAGACTAGCTACGGTTTGTAGGGCTTTAGCAATTTTGGCTTCGTCAGGTGCAGTGGGGAGTTCAACCCCTAATTGAAAGAGGGCATCTCTTCCGACTGCAATGGCTTCTAATATCTTGCTCTGGGCTGTGTAGGCAACGATTTGAATTTGGTAAATTTGGATTTTGTCTAAAATCGTCTCAGCTTTTTGTAACACCAATGCTGCTATTTTTTCCATACCATCAAAATCAGCATTCAAATAAGCAGCTTCGGTAGCACCAACATGGAGATTCAGAGTCAATTCATATTGATCTTGCCAGCAGTTAGCTGTCAGTATTTCAATCCCTGTTTGCAAATAAACTCTTGCCGCATTGTAGGCGGTAGAATTTCTGGCTTTATGTCCAGCTTTTAAGTTTAATTTGGCTAATGCTTCCCGTTCCTGCGGTTGGGCGATCAGCTCAATTCCTTGGTTTAAATGCCTGACAATATCAAAGAGTTTTTCCTCTGGCTCTACTGAGGAGGAACTGTGCAATAGTAATTGTCCAATTTTGAGGTGAGTTGTTTGTTTTTGGTCATCGGGAATTAGGAAATAGGCGGCTTGTTGAACCCGGTCGTGTAAAAATCTATAAGTCGGATTAGCTGCTGCATGAGAAACCGATGCCGTATCCGATTGTGTAAAGAACTTATAGATTTCCGTAGTTGGAATAATCAAACCTTCCTGCAAAGATTTCCATAACGCCGTGGCTGCAACTTCCGCCGACTTCTCACTAACGATCGCCAATGTATCCAAATCAAACTGCGCTCCAATACAAGCCGCCAACTTCAACACATCCTGAGTTTCTCTGGGTAATTTCTGCAATTGCAGTGCCATAAATTCGACGACATCATCGGTGATTGCTAAAGTTCTGACTCGAGCAAGATCGCATTGCCAATGTCGTATATCCCAGTCAAAGGTAATCAGCAGATCGTCATGTAATGCCTTGAGAAACTGTGTGGCAAAAAAGGGATTACCTTTGGTTTTTTGATAGACCAATTTTGTTAATGTTTGAGCGAGGAGCCTCTGGCAATTTAGCGTATCAGCTACCAACTGATTCAGATCGCTTTGGCTCAATGGTTGTAGTGTAATCCTATTTACTGTCACCCCAGATTTAATAATTTCATCTACTGTCAATATCAACTGATGAACGGGCGAGACTTCGTTGTCCCGATAAGCACCCAATACTAATAAATGTCCCGTATCCTCCATCAACAGTTGTAGTAACTTCAATGATGCCGAATCAGCCCACTGTAGGTCATCCAAAAACATTACTAAAGGATGTTCGGCTTGCGTAAATACTTGCACAAATTTCTGCATTAGTAGATTGAAGCGATTTTGGGCTGCACTTCCCGACAGTTCTGGTGCTATTTGTTGTTTACCGATGATGTATTCTAACTCAGGAATCACATCAATCAATACTTGTCCGTTGTCTCCCACTGCGGTCAGAATCTTGGTTTTCCATGTTTGTAGTGGTAAATCTAATTCCGCTCGTAATTGCCCCATTAAATCGCGGAATGCTTGCACAAATGCACTCAAGGGAATATTGCGCTGGAACTGGTCGTATTTACCTTTAATAAAATAACCGCGCTGACGCACAATCGGCTTATGGACTTCGTTGATGACAGCGGTTTTTCCAATCCCGGAAAATCCTGCCACTAGCATCATTTCTACCCCCCTAAGTCCCCCCTTACCAAGGGGGGATTTAGGGGGGTTAGCGACGCGCTCAAATGCTTGGAGTAGGGTTTCCACTTCTCTTTCTCTTCCATAGAGTTGATCGGGGATAATAAAGCGATCGCTGATATCTCCGTCTCCCAGTTCAAAAGATTCAATCTGACCAGTTTCTTGAACTTGAGTTAAACATTTCTCTAAATCATATTTCAGTCCTAATGCACTTTGATAGCGGTTTTCGGCATTTTTTGCCATCAACTTACTGACAATATGCGATAAAACTAGGGGGATTTCTGGATGAAGTTGATGGATGGGTATCGCCTGTTTAGCGAGATGACAATGCACTAATTCCATCGCATCTTCTGAGACAAATGGTAATTCTCCTGTCAACAATTCATAAAAGGTAACACCCAGGGAATAAAAGTCACTCCGATAGTCAATGCCTCGATTCATTCTCCCGGTTTGTTCGGGAGAGAGATAAGCTAATGTCCCTTCTAAGACATTGGGATTTTTAATTTCTTGGGTTTCTCGTGGTAGGAGGGATGCGATACTAAAGTCAATTAGTTTAATTTGTTTTGTTTGTGGATGAATTAAAATATTCGCGGGTTTGATGTCTTTGTGAATGACTCGGTTTTGGTAGAGATAGTGGAGAATGTCTGTTAGTTGCAGAGCCAGCTTGAGAAATTCTGTTAAAGATAAAGATTTAGCAGGTTGGTTTTTATCATTGGCGATATGGAGATAATTAGAGAGGGAAATCCCTCCAAAATCCTCCATCACTAAGGCATAGCTATTTTGGTATACTTCTAGAGTCAAGGGGTGGATAATGCTAGGAAAATTAAGATTTTTAGCAATGGTGTACTGATTGCGAAACCCGACAAGTTCGTTGAAATTGGGGTATTCGTTTCGCAGTAGTTTGATGACAACAGGAGTGCGATCGCTCTCTCGAACACCCCGATAAACGAGGGTACGAGAGCCTGCATAGATTTGTTCTGCGATCTGATACCCAGGTAGGTGAGTGATGACATCCATTTTCCCGTCCTCAAAAAATTTGGGTAGCTATACCTTATAGTTATAGCTTATCAACTAGATCGGGAAACATCCCAATTGCTGCTAATGTTTTTAGCTTTATTGACTTTGGGTCTGTATTGTTGCTAATCTCAACCTTTCCCAGCATGAGTCCTGCCGATTAACCACAGGAGAATCTCATCCATTGCCGCCTCACTAACTATCTTGATTCTATTGTCTTCAGGGGAATTGTAATCACAAACTCTGCACCTTGACCTAATGCTGAATTTACTTCTAAAATACCTGAGTGTTTTTCTTCAATGATTTGACGTGCGATCGCCAATCCTAACCCCGTGCCTTTCCCTACAGCTTTCGTCGTAAATAAATTATCAAAAACTCGCTCCCGCAACGCTTCAGTCATGCCAACACCATTGTCTTTAATCCGAATTATTGATTGTTTTTTGTCAGCAGATAACTCGGTTTTAATCGCGATGTGATTGTCTATCTCTTGATACCTATGCCCTTTATTCGATTCATCTAAAGCATCGATCGCGTTCGCCAACAGATTCATAAACACCTGATTCAATTGTCCGGCATAACACTCCACTTCTGGTAAATCACCATAGTCCTTGATGATTGTAATTGCTGGGCGAGATTCATTAGCCTTGAGGCGATGCTTGAGGATCATAATTGTACTATCAATGCCCTCGTGGATATTGCAAGCAACCGGGCGATCGCTATCAGCACGCGAGAATGTCCGCAGACTAATACTAATGTCTTGAATCCGCTTCACGCCTTGTCGCATCGATTTAATTAACTTGGGTAAGTCTTCTCGGATGTAGTCAAGTTCAATGGTTTCGATTTCCTCTTGAATCTCTGGATCGAGTTGAGGATATTTTTGTTGCACTAGATCGATCAATCCAAACAAATCATTAATGTAATCTAAGGCTGGGGTAATATTGCCAGTAAGGAAACCGACAGGGTTATTGATTTCGTGAGCTATACCAGCTACTAAGTTGCCCAGTGCTGACATCTTTTCGCTTTGAACGATTTTGAGTTGTGCTTGTTTGAGATCGGTTAATGCTTGTTGTGCGGCTTGATACAGACGCGCATTTTCTAAGGAAATAGCAGCTTGATAGCTAATCATACTTAACACTTCAATGCGCTCGCTCGTAAACGCCCCCACCGTCAGGTTATTTTCCAGATATAAAACTCCTATCAACTGTCCTTGATTCAAAATAGGGCTACAAAGGACACTTTTAGGCTGGTGTTTTTGAATGTAACTATCAGCAGCAAACTGAGAATTTATCCCGGCATCCGCCAGTACCAGTGGTTTCAAAGTTCGCTTGACAATATTTACCAAACTAATTGCTACATCTTGGCTTGATTCTAGGGGAATTGATGGTAATAGTTGTGGTAAATGTCCCCCTTCTACAAGAGCTACTAATTTTAAGTCAATATCTTGTTTGAGTAGTAAGACACACTTAGTTGCCCCAGCATTAGTAACGACTATTTCTAGGAGAGTAGTTAGGAGTCGATCGAGTTCAATTTCTCCAGAAATAGCTTGAGAGGCTTTGAGCAGAGTTGCCAAATCTAGCACTTCAGAAATGCTGCTAGAGGTTTTGGTAGAAGCGATCGTTCCGCGTGCGATCGTTTCCTTGAAGGAGTCAGCAGTGCGAGGTTGTTGCAGAATAGGCGCGAGGAGTTGAGGATAACGTTGTTCTAGATCGGTAACTTTGGCTTTAGCTCCCCATCGGGCATAGCAGTAGTATGCTTCAGTTATGTAGGCGATCGCGATTTTTTCTTTGCCCCAGTCGAGATAAAATTTGGCTGCAAGTTCGTTGGCGATCGCTTCGTCTTGGAGGTATGCGTTTTCTTTGGCGAGGGCGATCGCCTGGTCATAGAATTCTATAGCTGCTGTTTTTTGACTGAGAACGCGATTTTTTTCCGCTTCAACTAAATAAAATTTGTGCAGTTGATTCGCTGGTGCAGCATCAGCCCAGCGTTCGATCTTTTCCTGATTCGCAGTCACTCGTTGCAGAATTCTTTGTTGTTCTGGCTGAGAAACTTGGGAATAGTTAGCCAGATGTGTCAGAGAATCATAAGTATGGAAGACCGGAATCAGGGACATCCCTGTAGCCCCACCTAAGTAACTTTCAAGGGCGCTAGCAGCAGCGATCGCCTGTTCAATCTGACCAAATAGATAACATAGCACCAACTTGCTGACATAGAAATAGCAGGGAGCCGTTTGATTCCCCGATCGCGCAAACATCGGTAGATCTTCTGCTTCACTAAAACTATCCCCATTAAACTGCCACGCTTCTGTCGAATTCCCTAACAAATTCAAGATGGCTTGTTGAAAAATAGCTCCCTGCTTAGCCATTGTTTCTTGTTTAAGTTGAGCAAATTGAGCACAGAAAGCAGCACCCTCTCGACTCAAATCGCTCAATTCCTTGCCAGCAAACCAAGCGTGCATCAAATACAGGACGGCACAAATTCCACCCCATTCTAAATCCCCAGTTTCTAATCCGCTCTGATAGCCCTCTCGAAACAACGGTAAAGTGTTACCAAGAGGCTCTTTCCAATGGGAAATACAGCAGTTAACTTGTCCGTAGGTTTTGGCTTTTAGTTTTCTGGTATCGAGTTGTTCGAGCAACAAGAGTGCCAGTTGACCGAATTGATAGCCATACTCAATATCTCCCACTACCCCGCATAATATGACCCCAAAACCGCAATAGCCATTAGTAGAAAACGAACTATTGCCATATTGCAGCGATACATTCACTTGTTCGAGCAGAACCAACGGCAACAGTGTGGGAGCCGCTATATAAGCAGATGCCGTCACACCTGCGAGAATTTCCATAATGGCTAACTGAGTGCGATCGGTCATCTGCGGCAGCGCGATCAAATCCAGTGGCTGTCTGCCACCCACAAGGGATAAAGTTTCTTGCAGTGCCTTTCCAATATCCTCTCCGTTAGGTTCCTCTGGAAAACTAACTCCCAACTGCCTGAGAATTTGCAAAGCAATTTGTATAGCCTTTGAAGGTTGAGCTTGTGCTTGAGCAGCTTGAATTTTAACTTGATAAACATTAACCCGATCTAATAGAGTTCTGGTGTGTTCCAGAACGATATTTGTTAATTGGGTCATCTGCGGAAAATTGCCGTTTAAATAAGCAGCTTCAGTGGCAGTTTCGTAAAGTGATAAGGTCAGTTCATACTGAGTTGTCCATCGCTTTTCAGCCAGCAAATCGATGCCTGTAGTCGCATACTCAAATGCGGCTGTGTATGCTGTTGCAGCTCTGGCTTTCTGTGCGGCCTGGAGATTGAGTTGAGCGAGTTGCGTTTGCTCCGATGGATCAATAATGAGGCTGTTCCCCATATTCAGTTGGTTGACAATTTCAAAGAGTTTTTCCTCTTGTTCGGCGACTGAAGTATGACTGAGCAACAGTTGCCCAATTTTGAGGTGAGTCACCTGTTTTTGCTCGTCGGGAATCAGAGAATAGGCAGCTTGTTGGACGCGATCGTGCAAAAATCTATAAGTGGGATTCGCTGAAGCCTTAAAGACTTCCTCACTATCAGCTTCGGTAAAGAATTTATAAATTTTGGTAGTCGGAATCACCAAACCTTCCTGTAACGCTTTCCATAAAGCCTTAGCCATCATTCCCGCAGATTTCTCACTGACAATTACTAACGTATTCAAATCAAACTCGGCACCAATACAAGCCGCTAGTTTGAGGATATCCTGAGTCTCTGTCGGCAATTTCTGCAATTGCAACGCCATAAACTCCAACACATCATCAGTAATTGCTAAGGCTTTGACTTGAGCAATATCGCACTGCCACCCCCCTTGTACCCCCCTCTGTCCCCCCTTGGTAAGGGGGGATGAAAGGGGGGTGGGGGACTGAGGGGGGTTAAAGCTAATCAGCTTATCGTCATGTAATGCCTTGAGAAACTGGGTAGCAAAGAAAGGATTTCCTTGGGTTTTTTGAGCAACTAATTTTGTCAAAGGTTCGGCAACAGATAACTCACAATTCAGGGTATCTGCTACCAACCGATTCAGCTCTGGTTCGCTTAACGGTAGCAAAGTAATTGTATTTACCGTTGCCCCAGTTTTGACAATTTCATCTACTGTGAAGATTAATGGATGCACTGGGGAAACTTCATTATCCCTATAAGCACCTAACACCAATAAATGCCCCGTATCTTCCATCAATAATTGTAGCAACTTCAGCGATGCTGAATCCGCCCATTGCAAGTCATCCAAAAACATCACTAAAGGATGTTCTTTACTTGTAAAAACTTGCACAAATTTCTGCATCAGCAGATTAAAGCGATTTTGGGCGGCACTTCCTGATAGTTCAGGTGTTCTTTGCTCTTTACCGATGATGTTTTCCAATTCGGGAATCACATCAATCAAGACTTGTCCGTTGTCTCCCACTGCTGCTAAAATATGAGTTTTCCATGCTTGCAGTTGAGCATCCGATTCTGAAAGCAATTGCCCCATTAAGTCACGGAAAGCTTGCACGAAGGCACTGAAGGGAATGTTGCGTTGAAATTGGTCATATTTGCCTTTGATGAAATAGCCGCGCTGACGGATAATGGGTTTATGAACTTCATTGACAACTGCGGTTTTGCCAATTCCAGAAAAACCTGCTACTAGCATCATTTCTGTGCTGCCTGTGCTGACTCGTTCAAAGGCCGCTAATAGACGATCGACTTCTTTTTCTCTACCGTACAGTTTTTCTGGTATCAGGAACCTGTCAGTAATATCTCCCTGTCCTAAGTCAAACGCTTCAATGTTACCTGTTTTTTCTAATTGAGTTAAACATTTCTCTAAATCGTGCTTTAATCCTAATGCACTCTGATAGCGGTTTTCGGCATTCTTCGCCATCAGCTTACTGACAATATGCGATAAAACCAGGGGGATTTCTGGATGAAGTTGATGGATGGGTATCGCCTGTTTAGCGAGATGACAATGCACTAATTCCATCGCATCTTCTGACACAAATGGTAACGTTCCTGTCAACAGTTCATAGAATGTGACTCCCAGGGAATAAAAGTCACTCCGATAGTCAATGCCTCGATTCATTCTCCCAGTTTGTTCTGGAGAGAGATAGGCTAATGTTCCTTCTAAGACATTGGGATTTTGAATTTCTTGGGTTTCTCGTGGTAGGAGGGATGCTATACTAAAGTCAATTAGTTTAATTTGTTTTGTTTGTGGATGAATTAAAATATTCGCGGGTTTGATGTCTTTGTGAATGACTCGATTTTGGTAGAGATAGTAGAGAATGTCAGCCAGTTGCAGAGCTAGATTGAAAAATTCTGTTAAAGATAAAGATTTAGAGGGTTGCTTTTCATCTGTTGGTGCTGTTTTGAGATAAGTAGATAGGGAGATTCCTCCAAAGTCTTCCATGACCAGGGCATAGCTATTGTGGTATGCTTCTAGGGTCAGGGGTTGAATGATGCTGGGGAGGTCGAGATTTTTGGCAATGGTGTACTGGTTGCGAAACCCGACGAGTTCGTTGAAGTTGGGGTATTCGTGCCGCAGCAGTTTGATGACGACTGGGTATTTGTCGCTGGTACGGATTGCTCGATAGACTAGGGTGCGCGTACCTGCGTAAAGTTGCTCTGCAATCTGATAACCCAACAAATTTACGATCGCATCCATAACTCGTTCCTTCTCTATTAGACAACAGTTAAATTAGAACATTCCATTCTATTCTATTCTATTCTATTTTATTATTTGATAGGGATAGTGATCTCAAACACGATTGCGTAAGTTGTGATGGTATCAGAAAATCAGAATATGTAACTTTTAACCGCAGATAGACGCAAATAAACGCAGATATAGAGTCTATTTTATCTGCGTTTATTTGCGTGCATCTGCGGTTTTATTCTGCTTTATTCCCCGTAGTGGCCGCCAGCAACCTTACCCCGAAACACAACATAATTGTAGATGTTGTAAAAAATCATAATCGGGATGAGAAAGCCAATGAACACAATCATAAATACCAGGGCGCTGGGCGCAGCAGCCGCTTGATAAATCGTGACTTGCGTGGGAATAATGTAGGGAAAAACAATCAATCCCAAGCCGATAAAACTGAGCAAAAAAATCAGAATTGTCCAGATAAACGGCGTGCGTTCTTCTTTGCGATCGAGACTTTTAAGCAGCAGACCAACCAACAAAACTCCCAGCAGCGGAATCGCGATAAAGACATAAACTAGCGGTTTCTCGAACAATCTTGCTCTTGTACTTTCGTAAAAAATAGGAGTTGCGATCGTAATCAAAATCGCTCCGATTAACGTCGTCACCGCCGCAATTTTAGCAGTGCGATAGTGATTTGTTTGCAGTTCCCCCTCAGTCTTCATAATCAGATAGGTGGAACCGATCAAAACATAGCCTTGAACTAGCGTTAAAGCAACTAAGATCGATCGCCAATCCAGCCAGTCCCAAGTAGTGCCGACAAAATGACCGGCTTCATCCACAGCAATGCCTTCGAGTACGGCACCGAGGGCAAATCCTTGAGCCAAAGCTGCTAAAAAACTGCCGGCACCGAAAGCATAATTCCAAAATAACTTCCGGTTAGAATGCTCGCGAAACTCAAAGGCTACAGCCCGAAATATCAAACCGAAAAGCATCATGCAAATCGGTATGTACAAGGCAGTTAAAATCGTGCCGTAAGCTAGGGGAAATGCGCCAAACAAAGCGCCTCCCATCAACACTAGCCAAGTTTCGTTGGCGTCCCAAACGTTGCCCAAACTTGTCATTAAAATGCCCCTGCGCTCGTCGTCGTCAGCAGTCAGAGACAAGATTCCTACTCCTAAGTCAAAGCCGTCTAGCATGACGTATAGCAAGAGAAAGATACCCAAAATTACGAACCAGACTTGCGGGAGAAAATGCTCCAAAGCTTGCATAAAATCTCCTATTGTTGTGCTTCTACGGGACGTTGATCGGGAATGTGTTCTGCGGGTTCAGTTTCGATTGCAGGTTGATTGTCTAAACCAGGCACCGGCAGATTTAAATTAGGGCCTTTGCGGATAATGCGGCTGCCAAAATACAAGGCGCAAACAAACAAAAAGCTGTAAATAACTGCAAAGAAACTGAGGGAAGTTAAAACATTGGTAGCGGGGATGTTTGATACCGCGTCAGCCGTGCGAATTTGCCCGTATAAAGCCCAGGGCTGTCTGCCGACACAGCGCACAATCCAACCCGATTCTACAGCAATATATCCCAGTGGTGCTGCTAAAATCCAAGCGCGCATCAGCCAAGGTTGACTGCTAATATTTTCAGCAGAAAGTTGGCCTCGCATCCACTGAACTGTACTGAACAGCATCAATCCGACAAAGAAGAATCCAATGCCGGACATGATGCGGAAACAATAGTAGATTAAACCCACCATCCGGGGTCTATCTTCTGGTTTCCATTCTTTTAATCCGAGGACTGGTTCGGAGAGTTTTTCTTTGAATTCTAGAACGTATCCCAAGCCGTTAGGAATTTTAATTTCCCAGTCGTTTTTTTGGGCTTTTTCATTAGGAAGAGCCATTAAAGTCCAATCGGCTGACTCTCCGGCTGGGGAGGTTTCCCATTTAGCTTCGATTGCTGCTAATTTGGTGGGCTGATAGTGATAGACTTGTTCGGCGCTCAAATGTCCGATGAATATCTGCAAAGGTGCAACTGCGATTGCTGTTGCTATGGCAATCTTTAAAGACTTGGAAAAAAAAGCTTCGTGGCGTTTGTTGAGAATGTACCAGGCGCTAATTCCTCCAATTACAAACAGCGAGGTTTCCAATGTTGCAAAAAACATATGGAGAACGCTGTTTAAGGCAAACGGGTTGAGAATTGCTTGGAAATAATCGCTGACAACAAATTTGCCGTTGACCATTTCTCCGCCGGCGGGAGTTTGCAGCCAAGAGTTAGCGACTAAAATCCAGACAGTTGATAGGTTTGCGCCGAAGGCTACCATGATTGTAGCGAAATAATGAACGATCGGGTGAACGCGCTCCCAACCGAAGAGCATAATTCCTAAAAAGCCGGCTTCCAGCATAAATGCCATTGAAGCTTCAAACCCTAAAATGCTGCCAAAAAAGTCACCAACTGCTTCGGAAAATGGTGCCCAGTTTGTGCCAAATTGAAACTCCATTGGAATGCCGGAAGCTACCCCAATCCCGAAGTTTAGGACATAAAGTTGCGACCAAAAACGAGCGTGGCGGTAATAGTCAGGATTGCGAGTTTTCAGCCACATTCCTTCAACAATTACCAGATAAATTCCCATTCCCGTAGTCAAAACTGGCCACAGCATATGGAATATGGCGGTTAGCGCAAATTGCATCCGCGATAGCGCCACGGTGTTAGATAAGATATCCATGTTTGTATCCTTTGGTCAGTTCAACAGAGAGGGAAATGGAGGACACGGCAATGCCGTTTCCCTACCCCAAAATAATCCTTCGCCCTCGATGAGAGATGTAACCATCGCCTGATTAATTGTAGGGAAACGGCCAGGCGCGGTGTCCTGACTGTGGGTAATATCAATTCCGATGCCACCGGATTTGATATGACATTGACTATAATGTAATGTAAAAATTCGTGAAAATTTGTAGGTTCAGCAACTTTTAAGGTTTTATACAGATTTGAATAGTATTTTATTGTATTTTAAAATAGGTAGATTACGATTGGTCGTTGGGTGGGGGCGGGTTTACGAGATTGTGGGTTTTAGGCAATTATTGGCAGGTTTACCCGCCCTACAAGATTTATGTTTTTTGCAGTCGATATGATATTACCGAACCGTGACAGTGTAACTCAGTTTAAAGGGTTTAAAATTAGCTGCGGTTTTCGCCGATCCGCTCAGTTCTAATTGATAAATCCCAGCTTTGGGAAATACAATATCAGCTCCCGGAATGCCTTTGTACCGCTCGGCAGATACTGCTTTTAATGGTGGCTCCATCAAAGGTTTATCCCCTTCTTTATGATTTTTGGGATAAACGGCTAACTTGCAATTACACTCCTCTAACGGGATAATTTGACCGCCCCTGCGAGTCAGCGCAAACCAGATTTTTGCAGTTTCTCCGGCGCGGGGATTGTGATTGGGTTCCAGGTGAAAGGTAGCTGCTACATCTCCCGATACTTCGACTTCGTGGGCTAAAACTGAAATTGAGTTTAACTGCGGTGCGATCGGCATTACTGCTTCTACTAACAATCCCACAAAGACTAACAATCCTAAACTTTTACTTTTGTTTGACAGGCGAAACATAGAACTTCTCCAGTGATAAAATTGACCAAAAAAAACGCGATCGCACAAACATAACTAGCACTGCAACCACCGCTAACACCGCTGTCAGCAGTTGATTTGGCAACTTCCATTCAAAACCGCCGAGATAGTGGGAACCGATGAGTGCAGCGTGAAGGGCGCACAGCAAAAAAGCGGGAACAGTTAGCAGGTGAATTAGGCGCCACAGTTTGCCTAAATGATGTTGAATTCGATCGCAACTTGTAAGCGCAGCCGGCAACATCAACAGCAGCGCCGTCATCCCAGCGATCGTACCCAACTGATGCTGCGGCAACATAAAAGATAGCGCGTCAAAATTCCATTTCAGGGTATGATCTAGCATATGAAATGTGTGAGCAAGGGCGATCGCAAACCCTCCGACACCGAAAGCCCGGCGGTAGCGCAGCAGTTGCGGCCAAAACTTGCTTACCGGACGCGCAATCAGTGCTAGCATCAAGCACAGCAGCGCTGCGTGGCCGGTCACATCAACCATTGCATCGGTTCGCAGCAGAGTAATAATGCCGATCGCCAATGTCACCCAACCGCCCGCACGAAACAGTTGACTGCGTTTGTCAGCGCTGAATCTACCGGCAAAAAACCCCACTCCCAGCATAGTTGGCAGCGTGCCCATTCCAAAAGCAAACATCGTTGCCGCGCCCAAAATCGGGTTTCCAGTTTCCGCTGCTTTAATTTGCGCTGCATACAGGAAACCGCAGGGAATTAAACCCCAAAGCAAACCCAAAGCGAATGGTATCCACCAACTTTTTTGAGTTGCAATCTTTGCCATTGCATTGCTGATGCGATCGTGCGACATTGGGTGCAGCAGCGGCAATCGCGGCAGCAAACCCGGTTTAATTTGCACTACTCCGAACCAAATCAGCATCGTGCCCGTGAGAATTGCGATCGCGCGTCGCAATCCGCTACCAGTACCTGCCATTTGTCCGCTAGCAATCAATACCGAACCCAATCCGCCGATCGCAGCACCAACTAAGGCATAAGCAACAATTCTCCCCACATTTAATAGCAGATGAAAGCGCAGGGAAGCACCTTTTTGTTTGCCCGCCGCAGACAGGGAAAACGCCACTGTCAGCGGGCCGCACATTCCGGCGCAGTGCCCGAAACTACCGAGAAATCCTAAAGTTGCAATTAGCAGCAGGTCTAGCATCTTGAGTCATGGGATTTTAGATTTTAGATTTTAGATTCTGACTTCAGTGATTAGTTTCTTGACTGCCGATCGACGATCGATGATTTCTGACTATAATGACTGCCGGCTATCGATTTTGTCAAAAGACAGCCTGTAAAACTTATTAACAAATCTTGCTACCAATTATATCAATTCCGGTAACACCGGAATGATATAGAGGACACGGCAGTGCCGTGTCCCTACCATGATTAATTGTAGGGACACGGCACTGCCGTGTCGAAAGGCTTTTCGGCAATTATTGTTTGTGAAACCCGCCCCTACAGACTAATGACTAATGACTAATGACTAATGACTAATGACTACTTTTGTTCTGGATGCGCCGCCGCCGGCGTTGCTGCACCCATTTGATTAATCAGAGCAATTAGCTGATAAAGCCGCCCCGAAGCCCGCTGGTTAAAATGCAAAACTAGGCGCGGTAAATCAAAAGTTTCATCTCCGGCTTCGACGGGGAAAGCTTTAGTTTTTTCAATTTTACCCTCTACCAAAATATCGCTGAACTCAGTATTTAACCGATCGACATTTTCATCAGAAAGTTCAGACTTCAAGCGAATTACCAGTTTTCCCTCCACATAGCGGCAGGAGTGATAAACTAGATAAAAACTAGCGATCGCCTCGCAAGCCACCTCCACATTGTCAGTAATCGTATACAGGCTGCGATCGTCCGCTGAAATCAAACCCCGGCCGCGCAATTGTTTTTGCACAAAAGCATCCCAATCGTGCCAATAATCTCCTCCCGGTCGATCGATCAATACCAGAGGAGCCGGCCCGAACTTGCCAGTTTGAGTCAAAGTCAGACACTCAAAAGCCTCGTCCAGAGTGCCGAAACCGCCCGGAAACAGAGCCAAAGCATCGCTTTCCCGCAGAAAAAATAACTTCCGGGTGAAAAAATATTTAAAATTGAGCAACTTGCGATCGCCCGCAATAAAAGGATTAGAACCCTGCTCGAAAGGTAACTGAATATTCAGCCCAAAAGAACGTTCAGCAGTCGCCCCCTCGTTCCCCGCTTGCATGATTCCGCCGCCCCCGCCAGTAATCACCATAAATCCCTGCTGGGCGATCGCCCGCGCAAAGTCTCTGGCTATCAAATATTCCGCAGATTTCGGCGACACCCTCGCCGAACCAAAAATCACAATTTTGCGAACGTGGCGGTAGGGATAAAACATGGAGAAAGCTTTTTCCATATCTCGCAGTGACGCCGCAATAATCTTCCAGTCAAGGCGATCGAGCTCGTCTCCGGTCATTTGGACTATAGTAGAGAGCGATCGTTCGATCCACTCAGAGTGCTTCAACATGGGGAAGCGATCGAACAAATCCATCACTTCAGCTTGGAGGGACTCAAAACCTTGACTAGACCCAGAACGAATCATGAATTTTTCCGAAACGGTAACAAATTGTCGCTACTAAAAATTAAGGGGGCTAGCCAAATTTACAAGGCAATAGCGACCAGCAAATTGCCCTGCTGGCCACTAATGACTTTTCCAGTAGCTTTGCCCCGGTTCTGAAGCGAGTTAGCTTTCGCGGCCCAAAAAGAACAGCGCCAAACCCCTCGCAGTTGCGTTAAAGGTACTTTTCCAGAGTGTTGGCCAAAGTAGTTTTCGGAACTGCCCCAACCACCATATCCACCCGCTGACCGCCCTTAAATATCATCAGCGTCGGAATGCTGCGGATACCGTATTGGCTGGCCACGTTAGGATTTTCGTCGGTATTAACTTTTACTACCTTGACCTGCCCTTCATATTGCTGGGCAATTTCGTCTACGACGGGCGCCACCATCCGACAGGGCCCGCACCAGGGAGCCCAAAAATCCACTAGAACTGGAACTTCACTATCGATCACTTCCTGCTTAAAGGTAGAGTCGGTTACTTGCGCGGCTGCTGACATCCCTAGCCATCCTTGTAAATACTATTTCTCGGATAACAAGTCTAGCAAAAAATGTAACCACTTGCGTCAACGATTTTAAGAGAAGGAAGTTCGGCAACAGAGGTTGTAACGGATGTAACGGATTTAACGGATTTAACGGATCGAGGTTGAGGGCGCAAGACCGAAGGCACGGGGCGATCGGGTAGAACGCAGAATTAGAAATACTTTTAGCTCAAAACTTAAAACTATTCCCCCCCTCACTCCCTCCCCACTCTCCCCGACAATCGGGAGCTAACAGCCTCAGCTCTGTACCTAGTAAATAAAACCGAAGGTTTGGGTAAAAAAGGAACCGCCCGAACAGTAGTCCGGGCGGAGTGTGGTGTGAGGAGTGAACGGAAACATGCGTCTCCGCTTCTTATATTGTGACACCTACTTCTCGATAATTCCACAAGATTCTGTAAATTTCGAGACTATTGAACAAAGTTTGTCAAGGTATGCTGGTATTCGATCGGTAAATCTACTTACCCATGCCCAACTGCTGAGCTTTTTGATAGACTTTACCCTCAGTCAGCAGAGAAGGAGCAATTACCACTTCCACTTGCTGCATCTCCTTAAGATCCTTTGCGCCGAGGGTGCCCATGCTAGTTTTCAGAGCTCCGAGCAAGTTGTGCGTACCGTCATCTAGCAGCGCAGGCCCCCGCAAAATTTGCTCCACAGTGCCGGTAGTCCCGACGCGAATGCGAGTACCTCGCGGCAAAACCGGGCTGGGAGTCGCCATCCCCCAGTGAAAGCCGCGACCGGGAGCTTCGGCGGCCCTGGCAAAGGGCGAACCAATCATCACTCCATCGGCGCCGCACGCAATGCACTTGCAGATATCGCCGCCGGTAATTAAACCGCCGTCAGCAATCACCGACACGTATTTGCCAGTTTCGCGATAGTAGTCGTCCCGCGCTGCGGCACAGTCTGCTACCGCTGTGGCTTGGGGAACGCCGACACCCAATACGCCTCTAGACGTGCAAGCAGCCCCCGGCCCAATGCCCACGAGAATGCCTGCGGCGCCGGTTTTCATTAAATTCATGGCGACTTCGTAGGTCACGCAGTTGCCCAAAATTACTGGTATCGGCATCTCTTGACAGAATTGGGTCAAATCTAAAGAAGAGATCGATTCAGGGGAAAGGAAAGCTGTCGAGACTACAGTTGCTTGCACAAAAAATATATCGGCTCCCGATTGAGCAACCGCCCGGCCGTATTTGCTCGCGCCGGCCGGTGTACCGCTGACGGCGGCAATCCCTCCTCCTGCTTTAATTTCTTTAATTCTGAGCTCGATTAATTCTGGTTTGATGGGTTCGGCATAGAGTTGCTGCATCAGGGAAACAAATTCGTGGTTCCCGACACTGGCGATGCGCTCTAATATTGGCTGGGGGTCGGCATAGCGGGTTTGAATTCCTTCTAGGTTGAGCACGCCCATTGCTCCCAATTCCGACAGCAAAACGGCCATGCGGACATCGACTACTCCATCCATTGCGCTGGCGATAATCGGGATTTCTCGATCGATCCCGCCAATCTGCCAGCTAGTATCCGCCAAACTCGGATCGAGAGTGCGCTGTCCGGGCACGAGCGCGATTTCATCTATGCCGTAAGCTCTGCGAGCGCTTTTGCCCCGCCCAATTTCAATATTCACGCTGTTTCACTTCCACAATGTATTTAAATTAGACTAACAAAAAGTTTAGTCTGTCTGCGGGTAGCTATCGCACGGCCGTGTTTAAAAAAGTTCAGCACAGATTCTGATTGCGTTCTGATTATATGAAATCGAAGGGGGTACTTTTCCTCAGCAACGGCCACGGGGAAGACGCGATTAACTGTCAAATTCTCAAAGCTTTGAGAGCATCTGGCGCGGATGTTGATGTTTCGGCGATGCCGGTTGTAGGTGACGGGGATGCTTACGCGCGATCGACCGTACCAATTATTGGGCCCACCAGTCAAATGCCGTCTGGGGGAATTTTTTACATGAATCCCCTGTTTTTGCTCAAAGATATTGGGGCCGGGCTAGTTCGTTTGACTTGGCAGCAATTGCAGGCTGTGCGGACGCATTCTGGGCGCTGCGATTTGGTGGTGACGACTGGGGATATTGTCGCTGCGGCGATCGCCCGATCGACCTCGCGCCCCTATATAATTTTTCTGTCAGCTCATTCTAGTTATTACGAAGGGCAAGTCTATTTGGGTTTTATCTTGAACTATTTGCTTTCCTCCGACCAATGTCTGGCTGTTTTTACTAGGGATGCTGTGACTGCTGCTGACTTAAACCGACAGGGTTTAAAGAAAGCTCGGTTTGTCGGAAATCCTGTCATGGACAACCTCAATTCTACTGGCAAAGATTTGCAGTTAAAACCCGGAGTTCGGACGATCGCCCTTCTCCCCGGTTCTCGCCTCCCGGAAGCCACCGACAACCTCGTTTTGCTGCTGGAATTGGTGAAAGAAATTGCTGCTACTTCTACTGTACCGGTGCAGTTTCGGGCGGCTTTAGTTCCGATTTTGATGCTCCAATTAGATGATATCGCGGTGCGAGCTGGGTGGCAAAGGCGATCGCAAAAGTTAGTTTGCCCAGGAATCAAGTCACCCAAGTGCGATCGAGAATTAGCAGTTGAGGTACTTTGCTATTGTGATGCTTTCGCCGATATTTTGCAGCAATCTAGTTTAGTAATTGGGATGACAGGAACTGCTGTCGAACAAGCTGTGGGATTGGGCAAACCAGTCATCGCAGTACCGGGAAACGGCCCTGCATTTACCTATAGATTTGCGGAAGCTCAACACCGACTTTTAGGAAATTCTGTACAGGTAATCGGCACAGAACCAGCAAATTATGAGATTATTAAGCAAGCTGCTTTAGCAGTCGATCGCACTTTGCAAGACGATCGTTATTTAGAAAATTGCCTAAAAAATGGCTTAGAAAGAATGGGGCAAGCTGGTGGCAGCATCAAGATTGCTAATTTCGTGGCAAACTATCTTTGTTATTGATTGTGGTAGGGTGCGTCAGGTTTGAAATTTTCAATCTGCACGGAAAGTCTAATTCTGACGCACCATTTATTCCTTGGTGCGTCAGTATGAGATTGTTGATTTGTCCGCAAAATAATTGTGGCTGACGCACCCTACTTCTATTTCAAGAGCTCAGAAACCGTTTTAAATCCGTAACCTTTGGACAGCAAAGTCTTGACAATTGTCTCCGTTGCTGCTACGGTTTTCGAGCGATCGCCCCCGCCGTCGTGCATCACCACAATCGAGCCCGATCGCACATTATCAATCACCCGATTTGCAATATCTTCAGCCGTGTGTGTTTTTTCATAATCTTGAGAATCCACATCCCACATAATCAGTTTTTTGTGCATTTGAGAAACCAAATAAGACAAAACTACAAATCTCCGACCCCAAGGCGGTCGAAAACTGATACTATCTTGTTTAACGCCCAACTCCTGCAAAAGTTTGTCCGTTTTTGCAATTTCCGACAGCAGATACTCGCGGGGTTTAAACATCATATCCTTGTGAGAATAGGAATGATTGGCCAACTCATTTCCCCTCGCAATAATCATCGGCACGATTTCAGGATGTTTCTCAATATTGCGGCCTATTTCAAAAAAAGTAGCTTTAACTCCGTAGCGGTCTAAAATATCTAAAAGCTGATTTGTATAGGGAGGATAGGGGCCGTCGTCGTATGTAAGCGCCACAACTTTCACTTCTGTATCGGCGCGGTTGATGCCGAAATAATTGTGAAATTTAGTAACGTTAATCAGCAGCGATGCTGCGAAAAATAACGCTACTGTGAAAAGCAGAAACTTTTGTAAATTTTTACCGATTCGCATAGTTGCACGCACTCGATCGAGAATGAAAGCGATCGGGACTTACGCACTCGGCCTTCATAACCGGGTTTTTGGCGGTTTCTGCGGACTTTAACGCGTCTTCTCGGAAAAAACTCGGTTTCTGACCACCCGTGCGTAAGTCCTATTGATGTCAGATGATAGCACGATCGGGTACTTTTGAGAATTGGGATTAAATTCTGGCATTGGCTATAAGCGGAATTTTTCCTGCAATCTCGCTACAACAATTTCTCCATCAATTCCTTCACCGCGATCGAGTTGAGCTATTCCTAATGCTACCTTGGGCTGCGTTTCTTCTACCCATTTTTGATAGCTGTCCATCTCTTGTTGTTGGCTGCTGCGCGTTAGGAGTTCCAATGCGGCCGCGATTATATCATCAGCCGAAGGATATCTGCCACTTTTAATCTGCATTTCTATGATTTTTTTGTGTTCAGGCTGAAGAGTAATTTTCATACAGTTTACCTTTAAAAACATTTAGCCATTATTATATCGTTTTCACTTGTCGGCTTGAGATAACTGCCATGAAAGATATCATACCAAGGTTTCTGCCCACCCGTGCGTAAGTCCTATTGATGTCAGATGATAGCACGATCGCGGACAGATAAGTCTTGACCTTCTCCTGAATAAAAATGTTATACTCGCAGCCAGGGTTATCTACTCACAATTCGACCTTTAGGGCTTTCGACAAAAAAAGCTGTAATGCAAAAGTACGCAAGCTAACTATAAATAAAATTAATTGAACACTAATCAACTTTTTTAAGCAACAGTAACTCCAACATGATTTCACTGCCAGACATCACAATTGTCAGCAAAATCTATGAAAGTGCCAATTCCCTCGTATACCGAGGCATCCTCAAATCAAATCAGCAACCTTTGATTTTGCAACTCCTCAAAGAAGATTATCCCACGCCAGCCGAACACTACCGCTATCAGCAGGAATACGAAATCACTCGCCGTCTCAACCTAGACGAAACGATTAAAGCCTACGAACTGCGAAAATACGATAACACACAAGTCATGTTG
This sequence comes from Microcoleus pseudofavosus SVA1_A4, assembly GCF_036700565.1. Taxonomy (NCBI): domain Bacteria; kingdom Bacillati; phylum Cyanobacteriota; class Cyanophyceae; order Oscillatoriales; family Microcoleaceae; genus Microcoleus; species Microcoleus pseudofavosus. The sequence goes on along the minus strand of NZ_JAUBPE010000015.1, from coordinate 40,812 downwards.
TTAGAGGATTTTGGCGGAGAGTCATTAAAATTTCTGCAGGAACGTCGTACTTTTTCAGTATCAGAATTTCTCCACCTTGCCATCCAAAGCACAGATGCTTTAGGCAAAATTCATCAAAAAAATGTCATTCACAAAGATATCACTCCATCTAATATTGTCTTGAATTATCAAACGGGACAATTAAAAATCATTGACTTTGGCCTATCTACCATCCTATCCCAAGAAAATCCCAGCCTCAAAAGTCCTAATCTTCTAGAAGGAACATTGGCTTATATATCTCCCGAACAAACAGGGAGAATGAATCGAGTAATCGACTACCGCACCGACTTTTATTCTCTGGGCGTTACTTTCTATGAACTGCTAACCAACCAGTTGCCTTTTGAATCCCTCGATGCACTTGAATTAGTCCATTGCCATATTGCCAAACAACCCACTCCACCTCATGAAATCAATCCAGAAATTCCCTTGAATATCTCAGAAATTGTCATGAAGTTAATGGCAAAAATGGCAGAAGATAGATATCAGATTGCTTGGGGAATCAAGGCAGATTTAGAAACTTGTCTCGCTCAATCTAGAAGTGGTAAAATTAAAGCTTTTCCCAAGGGAAGCCAAGACATTTCTCCTCAATTACAACTGCCTCAAAAACTGTACGGGAGAGAATCACAGATAGATTCCTTATTGGCTGCATTTGAGCGCGTAGCTTCGGCAGAAGAGCAACCAGTAGGGGCGAGCAACCCAACGACAAATCAGTCACAAAATTGTCAGCGACAAGGACAAATGTAGGGACACGGCACTGCCGTGTCCTCTATATCATAAGGAGTGCAGCCGGAATTGATATAACAGAGGTGATGAGTACGATTGCGCCTTTGAAGAGAAATGTATCGAAATAGAAACGCGATCGCAACTTTATTTTTTCTACCCTCCGATAACTCCCCACCTCCAGATTAATTCCCAACTACGCTTTAACTATCAGAGTAATGTTGTCAAGTCCCACGACGCGAACCACATCACCGGGTTTCAAAGTTATTTTTCGATCGCACTTAGCGGGCCACCAACTGCTTTGGAAGCGGACGAGACCGCATTTATTAGGCCGAATTTCTTCTTCTACAATCGCTTTTTCCAAATAGCTGACAGTCATCATTTTTTGCTCCTAATTGCAATTTTTTCGTAACTTTTATATCTGATAAACTGATAGTTCGCGTCCCTAACCCATTGATTTATAACGACGCTGCAACGATCAAAGTAATATTTTCAATTCCGACTACGCGAACTACCTCACCAGGCTCAAAAGTCAGGTCTAGATCGCACTTCGCCGGCCACCAACTGTTTTGGAAACGAACGCGACCGCACTCATTAGGTCGAATTTCTTCATCCACGATCGCTTTTTCGGAATTGTCAAAATTCATGATTGCTTGCTCCCGATTGTAGATTTGCCTTAACTTTCAGAATTGATGACAAACGACGCTGCAACTATCAAAGTAATATTGTCAATTCCCACGACGCGAACCACCTCACCGGGTTCAAAAGTCATGTCTCGTTAGCGGAGCCCTCGAAGAGGATCGCACTTCGCCGGCCACCAACTGTTTTGGAAACGAACGCGACCGGGCTCATTAGGTCGAATTTCTTCATCCACGATCGCTGTTTCAAGATCGTTAATAGACATAGCTGCTTGCTCCCAAATATAAACTCGACTAGATCGGTGTGTAAGTTAGAAGCTTGTCCGTCAACTTCCCCTCCACACTCAACAGTATCCCCCGCCAACCTCGGCCGTGTCAGTCGGGAAAAGTCTATACAAGTCCACTGTTTGAGCGTGTAAGCGAGTCGGAAAAAGTCTGTTAAAGTTGTGTCAGATGGGTAACGCTAAACCTGGTGACTAAATGGAAGCCGATCGTGCACTGGATTTTACTAATTCGTTACTTGTGGCTCGAAACCTGAAAACTCTCGACAACCTTGACAGCGCGATCTTTCGCGAAGCATGGATGGGAGTGCAAGGCAGGACGTACCAACAGGTTGCAGATAGTGAAGGGTATGGAGTAGGGACTGTTAAGGATGCTGCCTCTAATTTGTGGAAGCGGCTTTCAGCGCTGTTTGGAGAAGGCGAAAAAATTAAAAGAGACAACCTTCAAGCGGTTGTAGAGCGATTTTGGCGCAGCTACTCGAAACTAGAACCGCAGTCGGGACAAACTGTTCCAGCCCAAGTATCTCTCGGACTTGATGCGGATTTGGAAATCGAAAACCCGAATTTTTTGGGCAGGGAAGCGGCAATCGCCGATCTCAATACTCTTGTCAATCAAGGTGCAAAAGTCATTGTCATCCAGAGTGCCGGCGGTATGGGCAAAACGACTTTGGCCAGACAGTATCTCAAATCTCAAGGGTTCGATCGGGTAATTGAACTGTTGATGGCAAAAGAGACAGAGAATATCACGGCCTTGGAAAGCGCGATCGAAGAATGGCTGAAGCAAGACTTTCAGGAAGAACCCGGGCCCGACTTTGGCGTCACCCTGGGGCGGCTGAAGCGGCAGCTTCAGACTCTCAAAGTCGGGGTATTGATTGACAATTTGGAAGCCGCACTCGACGGACAAGGTAAGTTTATTGAACCGCACCGGCTTTACGTCGAACTGTTGCGAGTTTTGGCTGACGCGGCGGTGCAGTCGGTAACTCTGATTACCAGTCGCGATCGGCTGTGCGATTCTGATGTCACCGTCGAACACTACCTGCTTCCTGGATTGGAAGTTGAAGTTTGGCGGCAGTTTTTTAGCGCTCGCAACATCAATATAGATGATGTCGCCCTCAAGGAAATGCACAAAGTTTACGGCGGCAATGCTAAAGCAATGGGCATTATTTGCGGCACGATTCGAGAAGATTTTGACGGAGATATGGCGGCCTACTGGCTGGAAAACAGCGAAGATCCGCTCCTTGAAACTGACTTAAAAAATTTAGTTACCAGTCAGTTTAACCGCCTGCAAGAACTCGATGCCGAAGCCTATCAACTCCTCTGCCGCTTGGGCTGTTACCGCTATCAAGACGTGCCGACAGTCCCGACTGACGGACTTTTGTGTTTGCTGTGGGACGTGCCCGAAGCCGGACGCCGACAAATCATTAAATCGCTGTTGCACCGATCGCTAGTCGAGTCTCAGAAGGGCGAATACTGGCTGCATCCAGCCATTCGGGAAGAAGCGGTCGATCGGCTCTCGCCCGGAGACTGGGAGACTGCCAACCGCAAAGCAGCCGAGTTCTGGACAGAGAGTGTTGAAAATATTGAGACTGTAGAAGATGCGCTGAAAGCTTTTGAAGCTTACTATCATTATGTGGCAATTAGCTGTTTCGAGCAGGCCGCTAGCGTTATCCTCAAAAAAATCAATATCCAGTTTGCCAAAGATTACAAGCTAGGTAGAGCGCTCTACAAATTAGGTTTCTTGCAGCCAATAATTTCAGCAACTACTCGCATCGTCAACAATGTGACTTCTGATTATTATTTGAGCGGCTTATACAGTCTTTTAGGCATTTGTTACCGGATCTTAGGCGAGATAAATCAAGCCATAGAATGCCACCAAATATCGGAAATAAAAGCCACTAAATCTTTGCAAATTATAGCGAAAAGCAGCGAGCCGGAAAACGGCAAACAAGCTAATCTGGAATTCTGGAAAGTTAACGCTGCAATTAATATAGGTTTTTGCCAAATAGAAATGCGGGAATTAGAATCAGCTATGGAGATATTTGTCAAGCTGAAAACTTCGCGGGACGCAATCGGGATTAACAGCTATTCGATCGATGTCGGCTTAGCTTTCCTCAACTCCTGTGTCGGAGCCAAAAAAGAGGCGGAGGAGCTCGCCGAAAAACTTTATGCCGATCGGGAAAACAGTCATTTGGTGGGTACGGGATACAAGTTAGTTTTTCTCGCCGCCACCTATCAAAACCTGGGAGAGACAGAGAAAGCTTTGAGCTTGTACCGCCAAGCGATCGCCCAGGCCGACCAAAACCAGTACAGCACCATCAAAGCCAAAGCTCTCAGCGGTACAGCCGCGCTGTACCGAGAACGCGGGGAATTTGACCGAGCCATGCAGCACCATGCAGAAGCAATCGAAATACTCGATCGAGCCAGCGCTAAATTAGACCGAGCCGAAGCTTGCTATCAACTAGCACTGACAGAACAAAAACTTGGTAACATCGAGAAAACGCAAGAAAATTTTGACCGCGCCATTCAACTTTTCAGCGAAATGGACGCCAGCAAACAAGTAGAAAAAGTACAGTTGGCCGGGACTAAAAAAATCGAAAAAATACCTAATTAATTGAGTAAAAAATTAGAAAATAGATACAATAAACGAAAGAACAACCATAAATTTTGTTGACATGAAACTAAAACGATTGGGACACGTAGCCGTCTGCGTGCAAGATATTGAGAAATCTGCCCAGTTCTACCTAAACTTGGGCATGGAGTTAGTCTGGAAAGATGCAGACTGGGCTTATTTGAAAGCAGGAGAGGACGGACTGGCGCTGTTGAGTCCGACTTACGACCAAGCAGGGGCGCATTTTGGGTTTGTATTTGACGATCGCACAGAAATGGAATCCGCCTACCAACAGCTTAAAGCCGATGGTGTTTCCGTCACCCACATTCACGAACACCGCGACGGTACTGCATCTTTTTACGGCAGAGACCCCGACGGTAACGGTTTTGAATACCTTTACGAACCAGCCTGACTATTCTAGAAGTTGCGGATCGCGATCGGGCTAAATCCAGCTAAGGTGAGCCATAAGCACCCGCGCGTCGAAATTGGTGCGCCCGCGCACCCTACAGATTAGTGCGCCCGCGCACCCCAGCCAGTTGCTGAGGGCCCGGAACCTCCGTACAACTCGCCGAATAAAGTGACATACTGACACCGAATCTCCTACAGTACGGTGCAGCCTCTGAATCCGAACTATATCCACAACTTCCGAAAATCGGCTCGATAATCTAAAATCTAAAATCTAAAATCTAAAATCCTCATGTTGCAGAGAATACAAGTCAGAAACCGCTGGAAATTCATCTTCAAACCCTGGGAAGAAGCAGACCCTTGGCTGTTTGTCGCTTGCATCGGCCTCACCATCTTCGGCGGAATCATGATCCACAGCGTGGAAATTAACCAGGGACTTATCGACTGGTGGCGGCACTGGGTAACTGGCGGAGTCGGTTTGTTCCTCGCCATCGTCATTTCCCGCTGCCGCTACCAAATACTGATTGAGTGGAAATGGCCGATTTACATATTAATCAATTTGTCGCTGATCGCAGTGCGGTTTATCGGTACTACAGGGCTCGGTGCCCAGCGGTGGATCAATATCGGCGGCTTCTACCTGCAACCGTCAGAATTTGCCAAAGTAGGGATGATTGTCACTTTAGCAGCTCTCCTGCACGAAAAAACTGTCCCTACGGTGGGGGATATGTTGAGGATGCTGGCGATTATGGCCTTACCCTGGGGATTGATATTTGCCGAACCAAATTTAGGTACTTCCCTGGTGTTTGGCGCGATCGCAATGGGGATGTTTTACTGGGGTAATGTCAATCCCGGCTGGCTGATATTGCTGTTCTCTCCTCTATTCTCAGTTCTCCTCAACAACCTCTCTACACCGATTTGGATAGCCTGGGTAGTTGTTGCGGGTATTATCGCTTGGCGATCGCTACCTTGGCCTTGGTTGGGGACTTTCGGTGCTGTGCTGGTGAACGTGGTTTCTGGACACGTCGGACATCTTTTTTGGAATGTGCTGAAGGATTATCAAAAAATGCGCCTGACAGGGTTTTTAAACCCCGAGAAAGACCCTTTAGGCAGCGGATATCACTTGATTCAATCTCGGATTGCTATTGGGGCCGGAGAACTCCACGGAAGGGGATTAAATCACGGAACGCAAACTCAGCTTAACTTTATTCCCGAACAGCATACGGACTTTATCTTTTCAGCTATTGGCGAAGAATTGGGCTTTATTGGCTGCATTTGCGTGCTGGTGGTGTTCTGGATAATTTGTTTCCGCTTGGTGACGATCGCTCAAACTGCTCACGATGATTTTGGTTCTTTGCTGGCGATCGGCGTACTGTCAATGTTGATTTTTCAGGTGTTCGTAAATATTGGGATGAACATTGGCTTGGCTCCGGTTACGGGGATTCCGCTGCCTTTCCTGAGTTACGGGAATGCGTCGCTGCTGAGTAATTTTCTCGGACTGGGATTGGTGGAGTCGGTGGCGAACCAGCGACAGCGCAAGAAGCGTTGGAATTAGGTAATTGGTCATTGGTAATTCACGACTTACCCATAACCTTTATATGTAAGGTGCGCAATGCGCACCTTACCCTATAAGTAGCGTGTAAAATCACTTTTGCGTCCAGCACTGTAATGGGAAATTCGAGCCATGTCATCTCCTGTAAAATAACCCTAATATGCCTGTAGTGAGGATTGAAATCCTCAAAAATTTATCAAGATTCAAGCCATCTCATGTCCTGTAAAATAACCTTAATAGGGTTATTTTACAGCAATAGATAGGGAGCATCCCAATTTGGTAAAAAGCGTTTTTTAGGAGTGCGAGCGTCTCGCTTGCGGTAGGGATCGCGAGCGAGACGCTCGCACTGAATACGATCCAAATATAGGCGTTGCTGATTTACGGTATGAAAGACTAAATATGCAAATCATAGAAACCAGTATCCACAAAGCTTCTGGATTTTTAACTGATTTTTTTCATACCCTGATTAAGCAACGCCCAAATATATTATTCTGATGCAACCGTCCGCGATCTGAAAGCAAAAATGGGATGCTCCCAATAGATATGAGCCGATTACTCGTTCATATTCTTGTAAGTAGCAACAGCAGAAGGCGAACTCCGGTTTAAATAGCGGAATATCCAATACTTAAATACCGTATCCAAGATAACTGGAAACGTCGCAATGAACAGAAATATAAACTGCCTATTTTCTGGCAGTCCCAAATGCCTCGATAAACCTTCGAGAACTACTTCCCAACCGTGAGGCGAGTGGAATCCGACAAACACATCAGTAAACAAAATAATTACGAAAGCCTTAGCACTGTCGCTGAGCCCGTAAACCACGTCGTCCATAAAAGACTTTAAAATCTCAATCTCTTTCTTGTTAGTGACGATAATCGTGGCAAAGGCAATGCAGGAAATCAAATCGGCAAAAATATTTTTAATAGCTCCACCACTTTCACTGCCGTATTCCTCCGCTATCTCAACTGCTTTCTCAGCAATCTTCTTTTCCGTTTCCTCTGAAGAAAGCGACGGAGCCCTGCCAATTAACGTTTCAAATTTGAGGTGTTGCTCAAATCTCTCCAGTTCTTTGAAGGCTTCTTCTTCCAGGTCAATATTTATGAATACGGGAGCCTTTTCCTTGACTCTAAAATGGTCAACCACTGGCCCGACTAGAAAGTTTTTGGAAATTTGATTTGTCAACAGCGGAACTAAAATCAAAAGCAAAATAAATCTCAGAGAAATGACTGTTTTTACTTTGGAATTGCGAAAATTCCTAACTACTTCTTTTTCCGCTTCCGGGTTTAACTCTTTAGTAATTCGACTCAAAGTTCCCAAAAGCGATCGGGGTAATAAATTGACCTCTTCAGAGTTAAGGTCAACCTCGCCAGCCTGAGTAGGATTAGAATTAGCTGAACCTTTATTTTCGTGAGGTTGAAAGCTGCTATTTGTAGATTTAACCTGCACATTTACCGCACTGACAATCGGAACAATCGCAGTCGATCTACTATTATTAATATACTTGTCGATGACTCCATCAATAAACTCTAGCTTCTCGAATACAAGGGATGCTCGCTCTTTATTGTCGAAACCTAATCCGTGCTGGTGATTACCCGCGCTGTGCCCCGCCTTCGGTTTTGCTCCCACCCGCTCTGGCAGTTCCAAAAAAGAACGGCTAGCATTAAACTCAACCATTCTGGTTTGGATGACCTTGAGGTATTTTTGCAGTTCGGATTTAAAGTAAGACAGGGTGCTATGTCCGTAATCTCCCGAACGATCGGAGATTCCTTGGCCACCAAAATGCTCGTCTTCGATCGCCTTAATTGCTAACGCAGCATCGTAAGCCTGTTCTAGAGCCCTGTCAGGCGTTTCTCGATACCATTGGTTAGCGCTGTAAAGATATTTTACAATCCTGTGCCACAGAGAAGTATTCATAGCTAAAGCTGGTTAGTTGGATGCAGACAATTAGTGATTTAAGTGTTCATGGTATGGTAACAAATTTACATAAATTGGGAACCGAGGCCTCGGATTCAATTTGGATTGTCGGAGCCGCCCGCAGCGGCAAAACGGCTCGTTTAGTCGAGCAGTTCTGCCTGTGGAGCCAAACCGTCAAGCCAATGCCAGTAACAGTTTCAGGTCGCGGTCACTCCGGGCGGCGGCGGGCGGGACAAACCGCTCCAGCAATTTTAGTCTTAGCAGCTAATGGTGACAACCGGCTGGAATTTGCCGATCGCATCGCCGTAGCTACCGAAGGAAAATATGCCTTTCACTCAACAACACCCTTCGGATTTTTTGAGCAGGAAGTCTTGCTATTTTGGCCGCTGCTAGTTCAGTCGCTGAATTTGAGGGCTCAATTTCCCCTGCGGCTGCAACCTGAAACAGAACTGGAACTTGCCGCGAGACTGTGGCGTCGCGAACTAGATGAAGGCATTTTGCAACAAACAGGGGTAAGTCCAAACCGAATGGTGCGTCGAACTCTAGATTTATTACAACTTGCTGCAGTCAGCGGTACGCCCAGAGAAGAAATTCCCAGCATTCTGGAACAGCGATTTGCTCTCTCAGGTGGCTCTAACAACCTGTGGACTAGCATGGGAGACTTGCTCTCAAGGTGGCGGGAATGGTGTTTGACGCGGGGATTCCTGACTTACGGGATTGTTTGCGAACTCTACTGGCGCTATTTGTTGCCGGATGCCACTTATCAACAGCATTTGTCCTCTAGATACCAAGCTGTGCTCGCAGACGATGTTGACGATTATCCGGCGATCGCCGGTCATTTGTTCGATCGAATGCTCGACCGAGGCGCAATGGGGGCGTTCTCCTACAATCGGGATGGAGGAGTGCGTTTGGGCTTGGGGGCTGATACGGAATACCTGGGCCGACTCCAAAGCCGCTGTCGCTTCGTGGAAAACTTGGACGCAAAAGCGGGTTTAGCCCCAGAGATTGGGGAGTTGGCGGTAAGTTTAGCAGTTAATTCAGAGGGTTTTTATCCTTTAGGCTTGAATTTGCCCGGATCGGTTCGATCGCTCCAAACCACTTCCCGCGCTCAACTGCTGCGAGAAACCGCCGAAATCATCGTGGATGCGGTGAAGTCACAAGCCGTAGAGCCGCAGGAAATCGCCGTAATTGCTCCCGGGATGGATGCGATCGCCCGTTACAGTTTAACGGAAATTCTGGCGCGAGATGGCATCGCCGCCGTATCCCTCAACGATCAGCGTCCCCTATCGACTACGCCAGAGATTCGAGCTTTGCTGACTTTGTTAGCGTTAGTTTATCCGGGACTCGGCCGTTTAGTCGATCGAGACGCTGTAGCCGAAATGCTGGTAATTTTAGGTAGCCAGAAACACCGGGAAGTGGAGACAGAAGATTCCAACCCCACTTTCAATCTAAAATCTCAAATCCAAAATCTCAAATCGATCGACCCGGTGAGAGCAGGTTTAATCGCCGATCACTGTTTTTGCCCAGATATCGATCGACCTCAATTGCTGCCAATTACAGCCTTTCCCCGGTGGGACAGACTGGGACACCGAGCCGCCGGGGGCTACGAGCAAATTGTGGAGTGGATCGAACAACAGCGATCGCAACAGCAGGAGCGGCTGTTGCCGAGTCCAATTGCCCTGCTCGATCGAGCGATCCAGAAATTTCTCATGAACGACAGATACCTTCCGTACGATCGGCTAGCAGCCCTGCGCGAGTTAATGGAAACCGCCGCCCACTACTGGGAAATACACGGGCGAATGCAGCGGGTAGAACCCACAAACGGCGGCGACTCAGAAACGATCGCCCGGTTCATCCAGTTGTTGCGCCAAGGAACCGTCACCGCCAACCCGTTTCCAGTCCGTCCAGAAGGCCCAGCAGCCAGAGCCGTCACCCTCGCCAACATATTTCAGTACCGCAGCAGCCGCCGCGCCCACAAATGGCACTTTTGGCTGGATGCCGGCTCATCCCTGTGGCTGAGCGGCGGTGCGGCTACTTTGTTTGGGGCTCCGTTATTTTTGCGATCGCAACTGGAGCGTCCCTGGGAAACCGAAGACGAAACGGCTGCCGACCAACAGCGGCTGCGGCGAATTCTGGTAGATTTGTTAAGTCGCTGTTCCGAGCTTTACCTTTGCCACAGCGAACTAGCCGTCAACGGACAAGAGCAAACCGGGCCCCTTCTGCCCCTAATTAACAGCTCTGTTTCTTGTCAGCAGTCAGCATAAGGCAAATGACCGGAGGAAATAAAAATTATGAATGCAGAGATTTTCATTTTTCCCCCCTCTGGATAGATACGCAGTGCTGAAGGAGAAGCCCGACTTCTAGCATTAGAACGGAGGCAGAGGTTTCGATCCAAATGCGGCGATATTAAAGTGTACCCAAAGCCGGCATCAAAACGTGCAATCATTAATATTTTGAGAATATTTTGAGATCGAAAGATGCCCGGCTTAAAAAATATTCATAGCCGTTGCAATTTTGATTGAGTATGCTAGAAATAAGCGGGATTATTAATCAATTTTAAGCCATATTTGTGGCGACAAACTGATACTAATCAGTTTTTAAAGTTAATCTGGACCGTCGTTTAAAGGAGCCAAAAGAATGCCCAGTGCAGTACCAGCAGGATTTCTCGGAAGTGGGCCGATATTCAACCTCGGAGGTGACGAAACGATCGGGCCAACTCCTGTGACAGAGCCGACTCCGGCGACAACACCAACTCCGGCGACAACGCCAACTCCGGCGACAACACCAACTCCGGCGACAACACCAACTCCGGCTCCCACTCCGACTCCCTCCGGGGACGACACATTTGGCGGCATAGACGACACATTGGGCGGAGGTACCTCGCCCGCAATCATCGGCGGCGTGATCCGCGGCACAGATATCAACGACTCCTTAGTTGGCAGTCCCGGGCCCGACGTGATTTCCGGGCTGCAAGGCAACGACAACCTGCAAGGAGCCGACGGCGACGATTTAGTATTTGGCAACGACGAGGACGACGTACTGTTCGGCGGGCCCGGCAACGACGTTCTCGACGGGGGTTCAGGACTCGATACCCTGTACGGAGGCAAAGGCAGCGACTCCCTCGACGGGGGAAATAACCCCGACCTGCTGTACGGCAATGACGGCAACGACACGGTAATCGGAGGCGAAGGCAGAGACACGGCTTACGGCGGCAAAGGCAGCGACAGCTTGCGCGGGGGTTCTGGCGACGATAGCTTTTTGGGCGATCGAGGCGACGACATCGTGTGGGGCGACCAAGGTAACGACTCGCTCTTCGGCGGCGACGGCGAAGACTTGCTATTTGGCAACGAAGGAGGCGACTGGCTGTACGGCAACGCCGGCGCGGACACAATTTTTGCCGGCGACGGCGACGACATCGTATTCGGCGGTGACGGCGACGACATCGTGGACGCCGGTGCTGGCAACGACATTCTTTGGGGCGAAGCAGGCAAAGACGCAGTGGCAGGAGGCGAAGGCAGAGATGTCTTTGTCATCGGTGCCTTCAGTTCCCCCAGCGGTAGCAGCAACGGCACTAACCCGGCATTTCTCACCACAGGTGGCCCCGATATCGCCGATGCCGACATTTTCACAGACTTTCGCCAAGGCGAAGATTCGATCGGGTTGAGCGGCGACCTCAAGTTTGAAGATTTAGTAATCTTCCAAAGCACCGACACCCAAGCCGGCAGCACGATTATTCGCAACGGCGTCAGCGGCGACTTTTTAGCAGTATTGCCCGGAGTGGACAGCAGAACCCTGGGGCGTAGCTCATTTGTAATTGCCCCCACAGTTCCCGGCAGCGCTACCCCGCTCCCCCTGCCGACGCCAAGTCCGAGTCCGACACCGACACCGACAGCAAGTCCGACACCGACGCCGACAGCAAGTCCGACGCCGACGCCGACAGCAAGTCCGACACCGACGCCGACAGACAGTCCGACACCGACGCCGACACCAAGTCCGACGCCGACGTTCCCGACACCGACAGCAAGTCCGACGCCGACGCCGACAGCAAGTCCGACGCCGACGCCGACGCCAAGTCCGACGCCGTTCCCCAATCAGCCTCCAAGAGCAGTTAACGACAACTTCACCACGGTTTCGGGTCAAACACTTAGTCTCAACGTTCTGTTCAACGACACCGACCCCGACAGGAATCCTCTGACTGTCACGACTTTTACTCCAGCAGCCAAGGGGAGCCTGATTCCCGTGGGCGGCGGCGTATTCAACTACACCCCGAATGCGGGCTTCTCGGGTACTGACAGCTTCAGCTACTCGATCTCAGACGGCAACGGCGGCACAAGTCAGGCGGTAGCAACCATCAACGTCAGCAGCCCGCCGCAGCTAGTAATTAACGACGGTGTGGTGGTTGCCAAAAGTGCTCCTACCCAGACAATCACCGCAGCCGATTTGTTAGTCACAGATCCCGATAACACTCCGTCGGAAATTGTTTACACGATTACCAAAGCCCCCGACGCCAACAGAGGCTTTGTCCAAAGGGGAACCACCTTCCTCAACGTCGGTAGCAAATTCACCCAAGACGACATCAACAACAACATCATCAAATACAATCTGCTAGCAACAGGCAGCAGCGACAGTTTCACGTTTACAGCCTCCGACGGGTCTGCCACTATCGGGCCGGCATCCTTCAGCATCACGGTGGTAGATAATATTGTCGATCGCAGCGCACTCCCGGCCAGCACGTTTACAGGCAGCAACCTCAGCGACTTCATCATCGGCGGGGCCGGCAACGATACCCTCTCTGGGGGCGACGGCAACGACATCATCGACGGTAGAGGCGGCGACGACCTCGAATTCGGTGAAGCAGGCAACGACTCGGTGCTGGGTTCTGAAGGCAACGACACCATCGACGGCGGACTGGGCAACGACACCATCGACGGCGAAGACGGCATAGACTCGCTAATCGGCGGACTGGGCAACGACCTAATGTTCGGCGCCAATGACAATGACATCCTGTTGGGCGGCGACAACGGCGATACCATTGACGGCGGCACAGGCAATGACTCGATATTGGGAGAATCCGGCGACGACTCGATACTGGGAGGAAGCGGCACCGACACCTTACTTGGTGGCATAGGCGACGACTCCCTCGACGGCGGTGCAGGCGACGACATCCTCGACGGCGGACTGGGCAGAAACTTGCTCGACGGCGGTATCAATAACGATTCTCTCTCCGGCGGCGACAGCGAAGACACGATTTTGGGTGGAGAAGGCAACGACACGGCACTCGGAGGTGGGGGCAACGACTATATTTTGGGCGAGGGCGGCAGCGACTCCCTGTTGGGCGAAGCGGGCGACGACACTCTCGACGGCGGTGCCGGCAGCGACTGTCTCAGCGGCGCCTTCGGCAACGACTTGGTTTTGGGCGGCGATGACAACGACTCGCTTTCCGGCGGTGCCGGCAATGACATTTTGGGCGGCGGGAACGGTTCTGACTTGCTCACGGGCGATGCTGGCAATGATTTCTTCTACTACGAAACTCCGAGCGAAGGCGTGGACGTGATTGCTGACTTTAACGCTAGCGGCACCGGTACCGACAGATTCTTGTTCAGATCGTCAAATTTCGCCGGTTTAACCAACTCGGGAACTACTAACGATTTCACCAGTTTTATCGTCAGGAATATCGGCAGCGGCGGCGACAATATCAGCAAGCAAGAAGTCATTTTGTTTGAATCTAAATTTGACAACGCTCAAGCAGTAAATGCAGTGTTGAAAAATCAAAACGGTTCGAGCCAAACGGGAGCTTTCTTCGTGTACCTGAACAATACTTTTAACAAGTATGTTCTCGGGTTTGACCCGAATGTGGCAGATGACAGTCTCCCAGCTTTCGATTTGGCAGTGTTGAATTCTATTCCTACAGTGCCGGGAGCGCTCAGCACCGTCATTACTGCATCTGACTTTAAGTTTATTTAGTAGTTTTTGAGTAGCGTCGCAAGGAGTCGGAACAATGCCCAGTGCAGTACCAGCAGGTTTTCTTGAAGGATCTCCGCCCTTCCTGTTTCGGAATGAGAACGGCAATATTACGGATATTATCGGCACGGTGCCGTCGCCTGCGCCGTCGCCGGGGACTTCGACAACGATGACGGGGACTTCGACAACGATGACGGGGACTTCGACAACGATGACGGGGACTTCGACAACGATGACGGGGACTTCGACGACGATGACGGGGACTTCGACGACGATGACGGGGACTTCGACGACGATGACGGGGACGGGCCCGGGGATTTCGGTCACGCCGGTGCCGCGGCCAACTCTGACAGTTCCCACACCTCCCCCAGAGCCACTTTTTGTCGATGGCTTAGTTGTCGGAAATGATGGGAATAACTATTTAATCGGCAGCTTGTTCAATGACACGATTTCCGGGGGTGGCGGCGACGACACGCTTCTGAGTCGGGACGGGGACGATATACTCAGGGGCGATGACGGTAACGATTCTCTCAACGGTGGCGCTGGTAAAGATATCGTTGAGGGCGGGCGCGGCAATGACACGGCGCGGGGTGGCAAAGGCGATGACTTGGTTTCTGGCGAGGAAGGCGATGACGTAGCTTTTGGTGACCAGGGCAATGATATTGTCTTGGGTTCTGAAGGCAACGACTCGCTGTACGGCGGTAAAGGCAATGACTGTCTGCGCGGTGGTGGCGAGGACGACCTGATTTTTGGCGACAAGGGCAGTGACACTGTTTTTGGCGACACGGGTAATGACTGCCTGATCGGCGGCGCTGGCAATGATATTTTGTTGGGCCAGGAGGGCGGAGATGTCATCACCGGCGGTGTTGGTAACGATACTGGTGACGGCGGCGAGGGTGATGACCTGATCTTCGGGGGTGACGGCAATGATTCTTTGTCTGGGGGGTCTGGGGATGATATTCTTTCGGGCGATCGCGGGTCTGATACTCTGACAGGAGGCGACGGATCGGATATCTTTGTTCTCGGTAGGGTGGGCACGTCGCCTGCGGGCAACGGGTTTCTCACTACGGGCGGCCGCGAAATCGGCGATGCTGATTTAATTAGAGATTTTAATGCGGGAGATTCGATCGGTCTGGCTGGAGGTTTGAACTTTACACAGTTAGAAATCTTCCAGGGTCAAGGCTCGAATTCTAGCAACACGATTATTAGGGACAGGCAAACTGGGGAATTTTTGGCGGTGTTGATTGATGTTCGATCGAACTCGCTAGATGAATCTAGGTTCACTACAGCTCAAATACCGCGCGTAGACGACAATCCCTTCACCATTATTCAGGGGACAAGTGCTTCTCCGACACCAGCAACGGGGACAAGTGCTTCTCCGACACCAGCAACGGGGACAAGTGCTTCTCCGACACCAGCAACGGGGACAAGTGCTTCTCCAACACCGACAACCGGGACAAGTGCTTCTCCGACACCGGCAACGGGGACAAGTGCTTCTCCGACACCGGCAACGGGGACAAGTGCTTCTCCGACACCGGCACCGACTCCAACTCCGACTCCAACTCCAACTCCAACTCCAACTCCAACTCCGACTCCAACTCCAACTCCAACTCCGACTCCAACTCCAACTCCGACTCCAACTCCAACTCCAACTCCATCACCGTCGCCGGGGACAACTGCGAGTCCAACTCCGTCGCCAGGGACATTGCCGACACAGGTTCCGAGTCCGACTCCGACTCCGACTTCGGGCGGGACAACTCCGAGTCCGAGTCCTTCCATTGTCCCGACTCCAACTGCGGCGACCCCAACTCCTACGCCTTTTGGCGGGGGGCCGACTCCGCCCAGTTTTACATCTCCGACTCCTAACCAACCGCCGATCGTGGAAACTGGCAAAACGCTGACTGGTTTGCAGAATTTGCCTCTGTCTCTGAGTATTTCCGCGCCCAGCGACCCGGAGGGCCAGCCGCTGTCGATCGCGGTTGCAGGACTTCCCAATCCTACTTTCGGTCAGGTAATTACCGGTACGAACCCGATCGCCGTGAACCAAAAGTTAACCGTTCAGGATTTACTCGGGCTGACATTTAAACCTGCAACTAATGCGATCGGGCAAGCCGGTTCTTTCAGCTACAGCGTAGCTGACGACCAAGGCGGCACGGCAGCAGCGTCAGTGGCGATTAACATCAATTCTTTCGATACCTCCGTAACTGTTCCGACTACCCTGTCGCCGGTTGCTGTCGATGACGGCATCGTATTTACGAGTACGAATAATTTGCTGCCGACGTTCATTGACGTGCTCGCCAACGACTCCAGCCCGCAAAAAGGGCCGCTCAACATTATCAATGTCGGCACGCCGAAACTGGGCATAGCTGTGAATCTGGGCGATCGGGTGCAGTTCATCGCCGGCAACGTAGCGGGTACAACTGCTTTCACCTACAGCGTCAGCGACGGATTCGGGACAATTCCGGGCGTAGGTACTGTCACCGTTCAAATCTTGCCGGCAGATAGCGGGCCGAACAAGTTGATTGGGGGCTCTTTGCCGGACAATTTGAACGGTTTGCTGGGCAGCGATACAGTTGACGGTGGAGGTGGCAGCGATACGATGAACGGCGGTTTGGATAACGACGTGCTCGTAGGCGGCCTCGGCGCAGATACCATGACGGGGGGCGGCGGCAGCAATCAATTCCGCTATACCAGCCCCGCAGAGGGTGGGCCGGCCTTTGATGCGGCTTCTTCGGCGGCCATCAATGCTGCGATCGCGGCGGGCGGATACGATGTGATTACTGATTTTAGCGGCCTCGGTGTGCCGATCGCCGATCAGTTTAATTTTGCCCCCGGATTCCCCAATCTCAGCAATGGCAGTCAAGTTCTCCTGAATGTGCAGACAACTGTTTCTGCAAATATTCAGGGAGGAAGTGCTTTCTTGTTTGCCTACGATTCTGGCGGCAATACTTACATCATTTATGACGGCAATGGCAATAACGTCACCGGCGCCGATTCTCGCATTTTGGCGAAGTTAAATGGTGTAACTGGGGTTACTTCTCTTTCGGGATTTGACTTTACTTTTATCTAGAGTTGATAGTTGACAGTTGATAGTTGTCCGTTGATAGTTGATAGTTGATATCAAATCCGTTAGCATCGGAATGATATAAACGGAGGACACGGCAGTGCCGTGTCCCTACAATTGATCGCGGTAGGGAAACGGCACTGCCGTGTCCTCTATATCATTCCGGCGCAGCCGGAATTGATATGATATAGCAATCCTAAATGATTTGCTTGCACCATACGCGAGAAAGATGCTCGCACTACAAAGGATTCTAGTCTCGATCAATTTGCGACTGATTTAAGACTGCTATAGTTGACAACCAACAACGGACAACGGACAACTGTCAACTATCAACTGTCAACAAACTAAATCTGATTTTCCTCAGAAAAAAGTCCCAACAAAGGGCCGAGAATAGCACCGAAAACAAAGCCGCCCGCGTGGGCCCAGTAGGCAACTCCCCCGGATTCCATGCCGACACTTGCCGGGGCATTCAACGAAGCTAGGCCGCTCAATGCTTGCTGTGCAAACCAAAATCCTAGAAAGAAGAAAGCGGGGACTCTGACGGTGGTAATAAATATTCCCAAGGGCAGCAGTGTCAGAACTTTGGCTTGGGGATATCTGAGAATGTAAGCTCCCATGACGCCTGCGATCGCGCCGCTAGCACCCAGGGACGGAATAGCTGATGCTGAGGAAAAATACCATTGAGTTAGTGATGCTAAAACGCCACAAGTAAGGTAAAATATTATAAATTTGACGTGTCCTAAACGGTCTTCTACGTTGTTGCCAAAAATCCACAGAAATAACATATTTCCGGCAATGTGGAGAAAGCCTGCGTGCAGGAATTGGGAGCTAATTAGCGTCGTCCATTCGGGAAATGGCGAAACTGGCAGCGCTACCCGACACATACTGCTTAACTGACAAGGAACTACGGCCCAAGAGTAGAAGAATTGGGTTAATTGTCGATCGCCCAAGGAGAGTTCGTACAGAAATACTAATATGTTTGCAGCAATCAGTCCGTAAGTGACGTAGGGAGTGATACTAATGGGATTGTCGTCGCGTAAGGGAACCACAGCTTTTTTCTCCTCAACATCAAAATATTGGCAACACGATAGCGTATTTGCCTGCAATATGTCTTCTGTCTGAAGGAACAAATTATATCATATGCGGTCAATTACCCGCAATCAAACTGTTTGCAGTGAGGACTAAAGCCCTCAGATTTTGGGAAGACTAAAGTCATCACTACAAACGCATTTTATTGCGGGTAATTGACCGCAAATGATACAGCAGATTCCACTTTTATGAAGTACAGCAGCCTATCCTTACCTCCCCGTAAGGACACGGCAGTGCCGTGTACCTACACTTCACAAACCTGGAATACCCTGTATCAGTCATATTTTTAGATTTTATGCTCATATTTCTATAAAAACTCCTACACTTTCTACGGCCATTATACTCACGGCGCACAAAGCGTAAATCCCCGTTCCTACTGCTACTTGCACTGTCTCTGCATTGAGGATTTTGATGAGCTTCCAGCTATCGCCATTTTTTTGATAAACCGTCCAAGAACGGATGTTTTTATCGGCAGGATTTCTCCACTGCAAAACATTGCTATTTCCGGCTTTTTTAACTTCG
This sequence comes from Microcoleus pseudofavosus SVA1_A4, assembly GCF_036700565.1. Classification (NCBI taxonomy): domain Bacteria; kingdom Bacillati; phylum Cyanobacteriota; class Cyanophyceae; order Oscillatoriales; family Microcoleaceae; genus Microcoleus; species Microcoleus pseudofavosus. Next base: position 22,022 of record NZ_JAUBPE010000015.1, on the reverse strand, counting down.
ATTCCTGTTGGAGGGGGCGGCGGAGTTCCCTTTTGCCAGGGCATCGCGGGAACGAGTGCGGGTTTTGTGTAGGTTGTCGATTTGAAATTATCGTAAATTTGCTGTCGATTTTCGCTAAATGCTTTCATGCTGAAGAAAACATTACCCAAAGCTAAGTTTTGTTTAGAGTTTCGCGTAATCTCAATTTGTTTGTTAATTTCGTCTACCGTCCACTTATTGCCGTCGAGCTTTCCTAAGTTATTTCCGACGTAAATATGTCTATTTTTGGGGTTGTTTTCTAGCCACCATTGCAGCAAAACAGGATAGCTTTGAGCTGTTTGGTCGATGCGCCAGTAAAGTTGCGGATTTAGATAATCTACCCAACCTGATTCTAACCACTTTTTGGAGTCGGCATACAGTGCTTCGTAGGCGTCCAAACCGCGACTTTGCGGCGGCTGTCCGGGGCGATAAATGCCGAAGGGACTGATGCCAAATTTAACGTTTGGTTTGGCCGCTCGAATTCCTTCTCCTAGTCTTTTAACTAACTTGTTCACATTTTCTCGGCGCCAGTCTCCTAAACTCATTTTCCCGCCTCTAGAGACATAACTATTGTAAATCTTGCTGTCGGGAAATTCTTTGCCGGCAATCGGATAAGGATAGAAATAATCGTCGAAGTGAACGCCGTCTATATCGTAACGCTTTACTACGTCTAAAATTACGTTGTAAGTCTTATCTTGAACTAAAGAAATTCCCGGGTCCATCCACAAATCATCGCCCCACGGATAAACGCATTCGGGATTGGTAATAGAGAGGTGAGGGCTGACATTGGGAGGGGTTTGAGTCGATGAGACTTTGGCGCGGTAGGGATTGAACCAAGCGTGAACTTCGATGTTGCGTTTGTGGCTTTCTGCAACGGCAAATGTTAAAGGGTCGTAATAAGGCTGCGGCGGCTTTCCTTGTGTTCCTGTCAGCCATGCACTCCAAGGTTCTAATTCCGAGGCATAAAGGGCGTCGCCCGCAGCTCGGACTTGGAGGATAATAGCATTGAAATTCATTTCTTGTAGCCTGTCAAGAATTTTCAGGAGTTCGTTTTTTTGCTGTTCTGTTGAGAGTTTGTCGCTGAAGGGCCAGTCAATATTCCACACGGATGTTATCCAAACTCCGCGAAATTCTCGCTGGTGGCTGACGCTAACTTGCGGTCGCGGAACTTTACTGAGAACTATAATATATTGAGAATAGATTTGCGGCGCTCTTTTGAGATAGACTAAGGCTTGATAAACCCAGGCTGCGACATCGGCGCGGGTGGCATTTCCGGCGGGATTTAATAAGTTTAAATTTGGAGAGTTGACGACTATTTCGGATTGGGTGGCTAGGGCGATCGCCTTTTTGGCATAGTTGGGAATTTCGGTGCTGTCTTGGTAGATGTTTGATAGGATAAGATTAGTTGTCGGTGCAGCATTCGCCCCAAAAATTCCGCTAACTAAGGCAACTAATGCTTCGGCTCTTGTAATCCTATTTTCGGGTTTGAACAGGTTGTCGGGATAGCCGGATATAAACCCTCTTTTAAATGCTGTTTGGATGGCGGCGGCGGCCCAGTGGCTAGCGGGAACGTCGGTAAAGGGAATGTATGGCCGTTTGTCTGGTACGGCAAAGGCTTTGCTGACAATGGCGGCAAATTGGGCGCGGGTGAGGTTGGTGTTGGGGCGAAAAGTGCGATCGGGAAAACCGCTGATAACTGCCCGTTCTACTAAGCCGTCAATGAATATTTTCGCCCAATGATTTTGAATGTCTGAAAAGCGATTTGTACTGGAAACCATAGTTATTTGATAATCGGGAATTGGGAATTGGGAATTGGGAATTGGGAATTGGGCATTGGTTATTAGTTATTAGTAGCAAGTCACAAATAACTAATAACTAATAACTAATAACTAATAACTAATAGCAACTGTCAACTGTCAACTGTCAACTGTCAACTGACTACAATAAACCTGCATTTTCGTACAAAAGCCGGATTATATTGATGATTTTTTGTCCGTATAAGGGGTCGGAATTCCAGCGGCCTGCAAGTTCGTTGACGGTGGGGGCGACGCCGCGCTTGACAAAGCGAAAACGCACGTTTTCTTTAACTAAAGGTTGATTGATCGGTTCTGTGCTGCCGTAAGCTTTTAGGTGCTGAATTTGAGCTCTAATTCCTGTCCGGGCGTCAGGAAATGAGATGCCGGAATTTGTGGGGCTGATGATGCCCATGTCGGCAAAGTTAAATTGTTCTGATTTGACTGCACCGCCAAAGTTGAGATAATTTGTTTCCAAACACATTTGGCAAAAAGCTACGTCGTGGTTTACGCCTTCTGCGGCTGCTTCTTGCACGTAAATTTGAGGTAAATTGGGAAATGCTGTCAGCGCTTTGCTGTTAGTTTTGGTGAGAAATACTGTGATTTGTTGGGCGGTAGTTAAACCGCGACCCATGATTTTGCCCACGCCTGAAAGGATATCGCGGCGCGATCGCAGCGATACTGATGTTGTAGACTGATCCCAAGCTACGGAAATGTCGCGATCGCGCAAATCGATCGCCCGCACAAATACGACTCCATTGTACGCGATCCGCCGATCTGCTGCCTCTGGCTTGATGTCGAAAACGTCTAGAACTTCGGAAGGGACAAAGGCATTTCCGTTCACCAAAATGCCTTTTTCTTCGTGTGGCGCACCGTTGATTTGGATATTAATTAAGGGATAAACTATAGGTTTTGGGGGAGGTGTCGGTGCAGGTGTCGGTGCAGGTGTCGGTGCAGGTGTCGGTGTCGGCAAGGGTTTCAAATCGGTATTTTTTAACCAAGCTTCAAGTCCGTCAGCGAGTCCGAGGGCGACATCGCGGCGGCGAGTTTGAATAATTCGCAAGTCGTCGGGACTGGTCAAAAAACCGATTTCTACTAACAGCGAAGGAATGTTCACGCGCCGGCAAAATCCGAGGCTGCCGACACCGGCTTCAGTATCTGCTTTTGCGCCGCGCCTCGGTATTTCTGGACATCTACGTAAATAGCCATTTAAGATTAAATCCGCATCTGCTTTTCGCTTGGGGTTGCTGCCAATATAAAACGCGCTGGCACCGCGAACTTGGGGATTAGAAAAAGAGTCGGCGTGTATTTCTATTGCTACATCTCCCGCGCGGCAGCGGTTGTTGATCCAAGCGATAGTTTCTACCAAACTCAGAGTATCCGGCACGGAGAAAGTGTCTATCCCTCTCTGCCGCAATTCGGCTACTAATAAATCCCGAATTAGAATAAGTTCCTGGGCTTCGGTTGTGCCAAATGCGATCGCCCCGGAATCCCGCAAACTTCCTTCAAACCCGCCGTGTCCGGCTGAAACAAAAATAGAACCCATTTAATAAAACTCTCCACCTTGCAGTTACTTCAGTGTCAGCTTTTTAGTCTTGGGTTTTATTTTACCGTAAATTGTATATTTTGTTTTTCCACAGCAAGTTTGTAGTTGCGCCCAGGAGTGCGGGTTTTCACCCCTGGGCACAACTACAAACTTATCGATCCGCCTGTCAGTTACATCTTTACAGCGGGGCTAGTCGAAGGTTTGGGAGCTTTTATTTCCTGCGAAACTGCACGGGCGCGGAAGACTTTAGCAACTGCTTGCTCGCACTTAGACAAATCCGATTCTATCTCTGTAAAAATGGCAGTTGATACCGGATCTGTGAACTTCGCCCGCAGGTGGTTGATATCGACAACACCGGTTTGCAAATCGCCGAGAGTGCTCCGCAGCAAGAACGTTTCATCGGTTCCTTGCACCGAGGATTTTAATTTAGCGTATTTGTCGGCAATTTGGGCGGGAATAGAGGGTTTTTCGCCGAAATCGTTGAGGCGCTTTTCGAGAGCGAGGATGTGGTGCTGTTTATTTTGGATCATTTCTGCAATGAGCGATCGCAAATCGCTGTCTTGGGTTTTTTCCGCATAATTTTGAAACGCTTCGCAAGCATAGCGTTCCCCTGCGAGTGCGGTATTCAAACCTTTAACAATGTCGCCTTGTGTCGAACCACCCCAACCATTAGCTAATTTCCACCATTCTGCATTTGTGTCAGTTTCTTCTGGCAAAGCGACTTCTTTTCCGCCGTAACCGAGGCGAGCCAGAATTGCGGTGGTAAATATTGCTAAATCTCCCGGTTGGCGGGAAGTTATCAAGTTGCCGTCAACTACTAAAGCTTCGTTGATGTAGTTAGCTCCGGCATTGATCATGTCTGTTTTAATTGCCAAGAAACCAGTCGCGTTTTTGCCTTTCAGCAAGTCTGCTTCAATCAAAACTTGCGGGCCGTGGCAAACAGCAGCGACGATTTTTCCTTGTTCAAATGCTTCTCGTACAAATCGCACTGTATTGGGATTAGTCCGCATTGTATCGGGAGCCATACCGCCGGGAATTATCACTGCATCAAATTCTGCGGGCACTGCTTCTGTGGTAGTTCCGTCAGCCTGCATGGCAAGTTTTCCTTGTTTCCCTGCATACTTTTCGTTTGTGCGCGAACCGAGGACAACTACTTCAAATCCTGCTTGTTTTAAGGCGTTGTAAGGAACTAGAAATTCGGAATCTTCAACTCCATTTTCGATGAGTATGGCAACTCGTTTGGTTTGGGCTTTGTTATCGGCTGTCATAATCACTTTTCCTTAAGGTAGCATTTTATATAAACTTAATCTATTTGTTGCTGTTTTCGCGTCTGGCTAAAGTTATAAATTAGTTGGTGGCAAAATGTGCGAGCGTGAGTCTTTGGAGGTAGGCTTCTCTGTGAGCAATGCGCACCCTACAATGAGATGTTTTGTGCAGGTTGTGCGATCGCCTCAATGCACGTAAGAGGCTCCATTAATGTCGATCGTTGTCCCGGTAGCGTGTGGCGCCAAACCCGACGCTAAAAACGCGATAACATTGGCGACATCTTGAGGAGGAGCAATTTTGCCGATCGGGATATCGCGAATAATATCAGCTTCGCCGCACTCCTGGATAAACAGATCGGACATTTCTGTACTGACAAATCCCGGCGCAACTGTAAAAGCCAAAATATTCTCAGCCGCAAACCCTCTAGCAATGCTGCGAGTTAAAGCAACAATAGCACCTTTTGACGCGGCGTAGTGCAGATAATTCGGGTCATCGCCGCGAAAAGCAGCGCGACTTGCTATATTAATAATTGTACCGACCTTGCGAGTTTGAAAATGCAAAATTGCTTCCCGGCACAAGTCGGCAACGGCAACTAAATTAACTTGTAGAGTTTGCTGCCAAGCTGACGACCAAATATCGAACTCGTCCTCAATACCTGCTGACTGCATAATCCCAGCATTGTTAACTAAAACATCAATATGACCGCGCCATTTTAAAGCATCTCGCCACAAAGTCGATCCCGCGTTTTCCAGCATCAAATCTGCTGCTAATAAATAACAGCGATCGCCCGCGACACTTGCTGCTACAGATTCCGCTGCTTTCCGACTGCGACAGTAATGCAAAATCACCTCAGCCCCAGCATTAACCAGAGTCCGAACCGTCACTGCACCAATCCCTTTCGAGCCACCAGTTACTAAAATTACCTTTCCCGTTAAATCAATCATTTCTCTCTTTTCTCTTTCTCAGCGCCCTCTGCGGTAAATAAAAAAAATAAATCCCCTTCACAAACGAAATAGAATTGCTATATGATACAGCACATTCCATCTAAATGTGACGCAGGAAATTGAGTCAGCCTTGTAGCAGCGGGCGATCGACTCTTGGAGGCCAACCGACTGGGCGCAGGCCCTCGGCAATGGGCCCGCTGGCTGAGTGAGATCGACCCGCTTTACGTCATTAAAGCCTTATTTTTTGATGTTTCTTTATTCGAGATATAGCCACTCATTACAGCACTATAGATTCTTTGTCCTTAAACTCGATAACTAAACGGGATTCGGGAGCAGAGGTCGAATTAACTCCATAATTGGGTCAGAGTTAAAGTTATTGACAGCATCAACTAGCGCACTGGAAAGGGTTGGTTTAGATGCGGGAATTTCTTTAATCAACTCGTTCATGGCTTCGGTATCAAGATAGTAAGCAGCTTGATACATTTCTTCTAACCACTCAGAGGACATCACGGCTATATCTTCTGGAGATAAAGTGTAAACACCTAGTTTTTGGGGTTCTTTTCCTACCACTGTGTAGATGTACTGTACTCCCAAGTATTGAGCGAGTTTGTCAAAGACGAGCCTTTCCTGAAAGGGCTTGCTCATAAACTCGTCACAACCAGCCATAAGAACTTTCTCTCGATCTTCTTCAAAAACACTGGCAGTTAAAGCAATAATGACAGTCTCTTGTCCGTGAGGGTGTTCTCTAATGCGTTTGGTAGCTGTGTAGCCATCCACGATCGGCATTCGCAGATCCATCCAAATCAGATGTGGGAACCAACTTTCCCAGATTTCGAGTGCTTCAACTCCCTGTGTTGCTTCGCGCACCTCAAAACCGACTGAGGTAAGGAGTTTGACCAATAAGCGGCGATTTTCCTCTAAATCTTCAACAACAAGGATGCGGTAAGTTGGTTGTCCTGCAGCTATACCAATCACTCTTTGTTGAGGCAATTCTGAGGCAAGGCAGACTGCTTGAGGTAACTTTACCCCAAGTTCAAAGTAAAAAATGCTGCCCCGATTCAATGTGCTTTGAACCCGAATCTGACTACCCATGAGTTGGACAAATCTTTGGCTGATAGCTAGACCTAGACCAGTACCTTGATTCAATTTATTCCCAGCTTCAGCTTGCACGAACGCCTTAAATAAGCTGTCAACTTCTGTTGGAGCAATTCCCACTCCAGTATCCTCAACTTCAAAAGATAGGCGACAGGACGTTTGGTCGCTCTGTTCCGATCTTACTCGTAAGGTGACGCTTCCTTGATTAGTAAACTTAATCGCATTACCCAGCAGATTGACTAAGACTTGATACAGTTTTTTCTCATCGGTATGCACAAATTGGGGAAGATTGGGGTCTCGCTCGACAATTAGTTTCAATCCTTTCGATTTGCCTTGAAATTGCAACATTTGTTCAATAGAACGCAGCAAATTTTTTAGATCGCAGTCAGAAAGATAGAGTGTCATCTGTCCGCTCTCTATTTTGGATAAATCTAAAATGTCGTTAATCAATTCCAATAAATGTTCGCCGTTACGATTGACGATCGCCAGATCCTGTTGGAGTTCGGGAGTCAGAACAGGATCGTAACTCATCAATTGCGTAAATCCCAAAATAGCATTGAGAGGGGTACGGAGTTCGTGGCTCATGTTGGACAGGAACATACTTTTGGCTCGGTTTGCTGTTTCTGCTGCTTCTTTCGACCAAACCAGCAAAGATTTGATGTATATTCTGGGAGCCGCTGATGCAGCTTGTTATGCGGCAAAAGCCAAAGGGCGCAACTGCGTTCATGTTTACAGCCTAGATGATAGCGAACTAACTAGACAGCGCGGTGAGAGACTGGTAATTTCCAAAATCAGTCGAGCCTTAGAAACCAATCATTTTTGTCTCTACTTCCAAAAGATTGTCTCTATTAGCTCTAACCCATCAGTAGAGCATTATGAAATTTTGCTAAGAATGCTAGACGAAAATGGAGAAATAGTGGCTCCCAATGAGTTTATTCCCGCCGCCGAGCGTTATGGCTTGATAACTAAGATCGATTGTTGGGTAATCGAAACTTTTTTCTCTAATTATCATAATTTATCTGGGCAACAGGTTCTTACTGATGGCTTATATACGATCAATATTTCTGGCGCTAGCATTAGTAACAATCAATTTATGATATTTTTAATCGAACAATTTCCTCGCTACCAAGTTCCTCCTGAGAGCATTTGTTTTGAAATCACGGAAACTGCCGCGATCGCGAACTTTGAGCAAGCCAGATATTTCATAAGCGAACTCAAAAAGATTGGCTGTCGCTTTGCTTTAGATGATTTTGGCAGTGGGTTGAGTTCCTTTGCTTATCTGATGAATTTACCAGTTGATTTTCTAAAAATTGATGGTGCTTTTGTCAAGAATATTAGTCAGAATTTGATTGCTCAAGCGCTCGTTGAAGGCTTTAATAATATTGCCCATGCGATGAATCTTGAAACTATAGCTGAGTTTGTCGAAGACGAGACTATCTTAGCAAAATTGCGGGAGATTGGAGTAGATTATGCTCAGGGTTACGGGATCGGCCGTCCCGTTCCTATTAACTTTAATACCTAGCCGTCCAATTATCTCTATCAGGACTTACGCACGGGGGACAAAAACCCGGTTTCTACGTCAATATCTGTCGCAGAGATGCACGATTTTTCTCAGAAACCGGGTTTTTTGCGTCCAGGACTATCTATAATTGTACAGGATTGAGCGTTCTATTGGAAATCAACCTAAAAATTTGCCATGAAAGCAGTTGTGTTCGATCGCTACGGCGACGTTGAGGTATTACAATACCGAGAAGTGTCCAAGCCGATCGCCAAATCCAATGAATTATTAGTGCGAGTTTGCGCTAGCAGCGTCAATCCCGTAGACTGGAAAATCCGGCAAGGACACCTGCAACTATTGACAGGATTTAACTTTCCTCGAATTGTCGGTTCTGACATATCGGGAGTTGTCGTGGAAGTCGGCCCAGAAGTAACCCAATTTCAACCCGGAGATGAAGTTTATACTTTCTTAAATCCCATCTATGGGGGTGCTTGTGCCGAATACGCTGCCGTGGCAGAATCGGATGCGGCAATAAAACCTAAAAACATCACTCATACAGAAGCAGCAGCAGTACCGATCGCAGGTTTAACAGCTTTGCAAGCACTCCGGGATTTGGGTCAAATTCAAGCAGGAAACAAAGTATTGATTAACGGCGCTTCCGGCGGAGTCGGAACTTTTGCCGTGCAAGTCGCAAAAGCAATGAACGCGGAAGTAATAGGAGTTTGCAGCGCTAAAAACAGAGAATTTGTCAAGAGTTTGGGAGCAGATTTTGTCCTGGATTACGCGGAAGTTGACTTTACTCAACAGCCGGATAAATATGATATAATCTTGGATGCTGTCGGGACAAGAACATTTGCTGAGTGCGAAAAAGTGCTGCAACCCGAGGGAGTTTATATCTCGACTTTGCCAAGTTTTGACAACCTCGCACCAATTTTAACGAGCTGGTTTGTATCGGGTAAAAAAGCTAAATTAATTGTAGCCAATGCCAACACCAGCGATTTAGGGGTTTTGCGGGAATTAATAGAATCCGGTAAAGTAGAGCCGATTGTCGATCGCACTTACAGCTTAGCAGAAGTAGCAGCAGCCCACGCTTACAGCGAAACTTGCCGCGCTGTCGGCAAAATTGCGATTAGTATTGAATAAGGAAGAAGCACTCAGACATGATAGAGGAGACGGCAGTGCCGTGTCCCTACAATCTTATTTTGGGTAGGGACTTAGGCACTCGCCGTCTCCTAATTTCGGCTAGTTGTTATTTGTTGGTTATAATAACTCAAGCCAATGCTTTTGGGCCCGATGCCCAATGCCCGATGCCCGATTCCCCATTCCCGATTTCCTATGACATCCCCATCAGACTTGGAGACATCCGAACAAAATTTCGACAACAACCTCGAACCCAGCATTGCACCAATTGCAGACAGTTTCATGGGTTCCCGCAACTTAGAAAACGAATTTCTCGACGAACTCCCCGACGAAGTTGAGATGTCTTTGTTCGACCATTTAGAAGAATTGCGACTGCGAATTTTCTATGCGCTAATTGCAGTAGTAATCGCTATAGTCGGCTGTTTTTTATATGTGAGGCCGATCGTACAATTGCTAGAAGTACCGGCCGGGCCAGTCAAGTTTTTGCAACTAGCTCCCGGAGAGTATTTCTTTGTCTCGATTAAAGTTGCCGGATACAGCGGTTTGCTAATCGCCAGCCCGTTTATTTTTTACCAAATAGCATTATTTGTTCTCCCAGGCTTGACTCGCAAAGAACGCGGGTTGCTCGGTCCGGTTTTCTTCGGTTCTAGTTTCTTATTTTTAGGCGGGTTAGTATTTGCTTACATAGCTTTGATTCCTGCGGCGCTCAACTTCTTTGTCACCTACGGGGCGGATGTTGTAGAGCAGTTGTGGTCGATCGACAAATACTTTGAATTTGTTTTATTATTAATGTTCAGCACTGGCTTAGCTTTTCAAATCCCGATCGTGCAAGTCTTGCTCGGCATTTTGGGCATAGTTTCTTCCAACAAAATGCTCTCCGGTTGGCGGTATGTAGTCTTGGGAGCGGCAGTTTTGGGAGCGGTTTTAACGCCTTCTACCGACCCTTTAACGCAAAGTCTTTTAGGAGGTGCGGTGCTGGCTCTTTACTTTGGTGGCGTTGGTTTGGTGAAGCTTTTAGGGCGATGATTAAACTAACTTAAATCTTACATCTTGCACCATTCTCAATAACCCTTTTATGGGCGGGCAGGATGCCCACCCCACAATAAAATTAACTTTTTGTGGAACAGGCATCTTGCCTGTTGCTGGCGGACATGATGTAAAAAATATAGAGACGCGATCGCCCGCGCCTCTATAATTACTAAAAGTTAAAATTCAACACCAAAGTTTTGTCAAAACTTTGACTACATTCGGAACTGTTCGACTTCGGGAGTGTAGCCGATCGGCAAAATGTAATCGAGATTCTCGTGGGGACGAGCAATTATGTGATACGATAGCAACTTTCCGCCATCGACCTTTTTAACTGATTCAATTCCAGCAGCAACGGCTGCTTGGACTTCAGAGATATCTCCTCGAACTATAATTGTCCAGTAAGCGCGGGTTATCTTTTCATAGCGAACTAAAGTAACTCGGGCTGCTTTCACCATTGAGTCTGCAACTTCTACGGCAGCGGGAAATCCTAAGACTTCAACCATTCCAACTGCAACACCCATTACAACATTCTCCTAAATTTCACAAGATATCTGCAATTCATTGTAGGTGAAATTGTTGACAGAAATTGGTGGCGATGATTTTGGGAAGCTAGAAGCCCGATCGCCCAAAATTAACACAGTGCCGCGTGCTGCCGATCGCTTGAATCCCACAGTTGGGGGGCGCAACAAAGCCCGCCTGACAAGACTTTCAATCAAAAAAATAACTTTAAAAATTAGATGCGCCGCAGTTGAATTTCTCGCCGCCGGCAAGTCTGGCCACCCGATCGCCGCTCGATATTCGGGACTTTGAGGTCAAAAAATGCAGCCCTGGGCGACACAAAACTTGATAAACCGCAAGATGGGCGATCGGCCCCGTCGGACTCCTGACTCCTGACTGATAGCTGGTTCAAAACTCGTCAAGCAACCACTCCGAGGCTCTTTCACCCAAATCTAGGGGAACGCTGACGGCTTTGCCCAAGCGGGGGCGATCGCGAGTAGTTACGATGTATTCTCTCACCTGTTGGGTGCTGCCCCAGCCGTTGAGGTAATTGGCCACCGCATCCAAATGCTCGAAATAATCAGCCTCCGTCATCGGAAAAGACGCCTGTTCTAGGTATTTCCACATAACTTGCACAAAAATCTTGCCCCGCGTCCGCCGCAATCTGATATCGTAAGACTTTCCCCATTTTTCTAGGAGTAGCTGGTGTAAATCCTTGCCCGTCATGGTTGCTCCTGAGTTAATCCATTAAACAATAAAAGACAAAGTTCAAAAAATGTAATAATACTCTAATAAAGGCTGGAAGGCGCATTCTTAAAAGGAATTTTCGCGGCTTCAAATTTGTGCTAGCAGATTAACGGCAATTATCCTCCTTCCTCTGCACGTACAGATTCACAGCTACAGCTAGCAAACAAACGTAACTTAAAACCGTAAAGGCAGGTCATGGCTCAAACTTCTGCTGGAAATCCCGATGTCCCCGATATGGGGCGTCGCCAATTTATGAATTTGCTGACGTTCGGTACAGTCACAGGTGTTGCACTGGGCGCACTCTATCCCGTTGTGCAGTATTTTGTTCCTCCGTCGAGTGGGGCAGTTGGCGGCGGAGTGACAGCTAAAGATGCTTTGGGTAACGACATCATCGTTAGCGAATATTTGACTTCGCACCCTGCGGGCGATCGTACTCTAGCCCAAGGTCTCAAAGGCGACCCCACTTATCTTGTGGTGAAAGAAGACTTATCTCTGGCCGACTACGGCATCAATGCAGTCTGCACTCACTTGGGCTGCGTCGTCCCTTGGAATGTTAGCGAAAACAAGTTTATCTGTCCTTGCCACGGTTCTCAATACAACAATGAGGGCAAAGTGGTGCGCGGCCCCGCGCCTTTGTCTTTGGCCCTAGCCCACGCCACTGTTGCAGATGACAAGATCGCTTTTACCCCTTGGAAAGAAACAGATTTCCGCACCGGCGAAGCACCTTGGTGGTCATAGTTATTAGTCATTAGTCAGCAGTCAGTAGTTAGTAGATAACAACGTCGGAGTTGGGAATCTTTCACCGCGCACAACTAGCAACTAATGACCAATGACCAATGACCAATGACCAATGACCAATGACCAATGACCAATGACTAAATTGTCTGACCTTTGAGATTGAATACTCTGATGCCACAAACTAACTTATCTGCGATATTTCGCCGCAGTGCCAGGACGATCGCGAAAACTGCCTTAATTGCGATCGCAGCCGCAGGATTTTTCCTCACCAGCGACATCGCACTTCCCCAAGCAGCATTTGCTTACCCTTTCTGGGCCCAGCAAACAGCACCCGCTACTCCCCGCGAAGCAACAGGCCGCATTGTTTGCGCTAACTGTCACCTCGGTGCAAAACCGACTGAAGTTGAAGTACCGCAATCTGTTTTGCCTGACACAGTTTTTGAAGCTGTTGTCAAAATTCCCTACGATACTAGCGTGCAACAAGTTGTCGGCGACGGCAGCAAAGGCGGCTTGAATGTGGGCGCAGTTGTGATGTTGCCCGAAGGTTTCAAGATTGCTCCCGCTGACAGAATTCCTGAAGAAATGAAGGAAAAAGTCGGCGATCTTTACTTCCAACCTTACAGCGAAACCCAAGAAAATATTGTTTTAGTGGGCCCACTGCCGGGAGAACAGTACAAAGAATTGGTATTCCCAGTTTTGTCTCCGAATCCAGAAACTGACAAGTCCGTTCACTACGGCAAATACCTAATTTATGTCGGCGGCAACCGCGGTCGCGGTCAGGTTTATCCTACCGGCGCCAAGAGCAACAATACTGTTTATAATGCTTCGGTAGCTGGCAGCATTTCTAAGATTGCCACACCTGAAGATGGCGGTTATGAAGTGACAATTCAACCGGCAGAAGGTGCAGCGGTTGTTGATACGATTCCAGCCGGCCCAGAATTGATTGTTTCGGAAGGACAAACAGTTGCAGCCGGCGAACTTTTGACAAGCAATCCTAATGTGGGCGGCTTCGGTCAAAAAGACGTAGAAATTGTGCTGCAAAGTGCTACTCGCATTCAAGGATTGATCGCTTTCGTGGCTTTGACCATGTTGGCTCAAATTATGCTGGTTCTCAAGAAGAAACAGGTCGAAAAAGTTCAAGCTGCTGAAATGAATTTCTAAGCGCGGCTGTAACTCGATTTTAAGTAAGGTGCTCGTGCACCCTACTGATGAGATTGTAAGTAGGGTGCGCACCGCGCACCTTATTGTTTGATAAATAACAGATAAAATAATGTCAATTGATGAGAAAGTAATTGAGGTAGGGCCGCTGCAATGGTTTTATCGCGAAACTAATCCGGTTAACGAATCTGACAAACCGCCGGTGCTGCTGCTGCACGGTTTGCCGTCCCAAAGTTTTACCTGGACTGCTATTATGCCGGATTTGGCGGCAAAGGGATTTAGATCGATAGCCCCAGATTGGGTGGGTTACGGGCGATCGGCAAAACCGGACAAGCGCGACTTTGCCTACACTCCCGATGCTTTTGTTGAGGCCATCGCCGGCTTTATTCAAGCTCTAGAAATAGACAAATTTCACCTCGTTGTCCAAGGATTTTTAGCTTCGGCCGGCATTCAATACGCTTTGCGAAATCCCGATAAAATTGAGCGTTTAGCCGTCATAAATACACCCGTTTCAGTAGATATAAAATTGCCCTGGAAAATGCAGCAATTTGGACTGCCTTTCATTGGCGACATGATAACGCAAGACCCGCTTTTGGTTGACAGAACCCTCGAAGGCGGCAGCCGCAAGACGATATCAGACAAGGATTTAGATGTTTACCGCCGCCCGTTTTTGAAGAGTTCGGATGCAGGTCGATCGCTAATGAATACTGTTCGCAATATTCAATTGCCGCAGTCAATGGCAGAAATTGAATCCGGCTTGAAAGCATGGACTCGACCAACTTTATTTGTGTGGGGTTTGACAGACCCTTGGCTGAGTGTTGAACCAGCTCAAAAGCTAGTTGGTTCCCTGCAAAATGCAGAGTTAGTCACACTGGAACAAGCAGGGCATTATCCTCAAGAACATTGGTCGGAAAAAGTTGGCGATGCTCTGATAACTTTTCTGCGCCGCCAGGAGGTAAAATAATATTTTGTACATAACTCTCGGTGCTGGGTCAGCGAAGCACATCCTCGCGGATCTGCATTCCCAGGCAAAGCCTGAGAACCAGAAATCTAAAATCTAAAATCTAAAATCCATATGACTCGTCCCCGTTCAATTTTTGCCTTGATGATGGCGTTTTTGATGGCATTTCTGGTTAGTTGCAGCAGTGTGGAAGCAAAAGTTCCAACAACTTACACAGCAGCCCAGATCCAGCAAATTCAGCGCTATGTTCCTACCCTGACAGAGTTCCGATCGCGCATGGACAAATTGGGAACCCTAATTCAAAAGCGAAATTGGGTTGATACCAGAACTTACATTCACGGGCCTCTCGGCGAATTGCGCAGCGCCATGAGAACCGTGTCTGGCAGTTTGTTGCCGAAATCTCAAGAACAAGCTGTTGATTTGACTAAAAGTTTGTTTGCTGATTTGGTAGAGATTGACAACGCTGCTAAAGCGGTTGACTATGCGAAAGTCACGGCCAGCTATCAAAAAGCTGTCAATGATTTCGATACTTTCTTGCAGCTAATTCCTAAAGCTTAATAGCTTTAGGGCGTGGCGTAAACGGGCAATGGAGTGGTGTCAAAAACCGAGCTAAAACCCATAATAAATGTCGCTTGTAGTCGAGTCTCGATCCCCCTAGCCCCCCTTAATAAGGGGGGACAAGAACAATAGTATTCTCAGAGTCCTCCTTCTTAAGGCGCGGGAAAAGAGCATTCTCAAAGTCCCCCTTCTTAAGGGGGATTTAGGGGGATCGAGACTTCGAGACAAACGAGAGAAACATAGGGTTTGAGTGCTCCTACTCGTTACCAGGCAGAACCTAGGAAGCAGTTAATCTCAAATCTCAAATCTCAAATCTCAAATTTAATGATTCGTGTTGCAATTATTGGTTGCGGTATTATTGGGGCGTCGATCGCCTTTGAACTAAGTCAATTTCCCGAACTGAAAGTTACTGTGTTCGACAAACAGCCGCCGGCACAAGGTTCTACAGGTGCTGCCCTCGGTGTTTTGATGGGAGTTATCAGCCACAAAACTAAGGGCAGAAATTGGCAGTTGAGAGAAACTAGCCTTCAGCGCTACGAAACTTTGATTCCTGAATTGGAAGCAGTTACGGGGCGGAAAATTCCTTTTAACAAACAGGGAATTTTAATGCTTTGTTCGGAGGGAGAGGATTTAAGTAAGTGGGAAAAATTGATAGCAACTCGCCGATCTCAAGGTTGGCAATTGGAACTTTGGGATGTGGAACGTGTGCGCGATCGCTGCCCTCATCTCTATTTAAATGATAAGATTATTGCTGCGATTTATTCGCCTCAAGACCGCCAAGTCGATCCGACGGCGCTAACTTTGGCTTTGGTTGATGCTGCTGAACGCAATGGGGCAATTTTTAAGTTTGGGGTGGCAGTTGAAGCAGCGGCGATTGCTGCTAGCTTGGAGTTCGATCGACTAATTGTGGCGGCTGGTTTGGGTTCTGCTGCTTTGAGTGCATCGTTGAATCAATTTGTTGACATTCGCCCGGTGTTGGGACAAGCGCTGCATTTGCGATCGGCCAATCCTTTAGGAAACCCAGATTTTAGGCCGGTAATTACTTGCGATGACGTTCACATTGTGCCTTTGGAAAATCAGGAATATTGGGTGGGGGCGACGGTGGAGTTTTCAGAAAATGGCGGGGAAATTCAGGCAAATGCTGATATGTTGGGGCAAGTGATGGCAAGGGCGATCGCACTTTGTCCGGCTTTAGCAGAAGCTACCATTATTAGGAAATGGTCGGGATTGCGCCCGCGGCCGGAAAAACGACCGGCACCAATTATCGATCGGCTTTCCGGTGCTGGTAATATTCTCATAGCCAGCGGCCACTATCGCAACGGCGTGTTGCTCGCCCCCGCCACAGCACGCACAATTCGAGAAATGATTTTGCAATAATTAAGCTCCGCTTAAAACTAACGCAACAGCAGTGGAAACAATGGCAACAGCAAGGCTGGCTCATATTTTTTTTGCCATATTATAGTCCGCAAATGAACCGTATTGAGGATGAATGGTTACATCTCAAGAGATTTAATTAGGTGGAGCTACTTAACAAATTTTAATATAATTAAATTGTAAAAAGCTATTTTATGGTAATATACTCCGGGTGATCGCGATACGAGTCATTAGCTTAGTTTATAATATCGTTATTAAGAATATTATATTCGGAGCAAATTTTAGGTAAAAAGGCAGATGACTGTGAGAGATTCACGAAATTAGCAGGTGCGTGGGTGTACAAGCATCTACAAGGTTCTAACCAACAGCTACCTGATGAAGCGATTGGAACTTTCGCCAGAGCGTTGCTTATTGCAGCAAAAGGCGACAACGTTTTATCCCAACAGGAGAGAGATTGGGTGATTGGTTTGACAGCGGCGAAAGGTGCATCAGAAGCATTACTCGCTGAACTGGAGACATACAGTGGAGATGAGGATGTGGAATCCGTACTTCAAAGCAATCCCATCAGCAATAAATCGAGGAGAAACTTGATTTATTGTGCTATTCAAGCTAGTGATGCCGATGGTGCTTACAATGAAGGAGAAAAATCTGCCATTCGTAACATCGCACCTAAGCTAGGAGTTGGTGAAGACATTGTTGCACAACTGGAAAAGTTTTACCAAGAAGAGAAAGCACTTTTTGACAATAAAATCAGTCTTCTTTTCCCTGATGGGGTTGTTTAACTAAGTGTCATTGATGAAATTAGGCGAATGGACTAGCAATATAGCAGTCCTAAATCAGTCGCAAAATCGATCGAGATCAGAATCCTTGTAGTGCGAGCATCTTGCTCGCGTACTATTTTTCAAATCATTTAGGATTGCTATAGTATATGAATTTATCTGGATTGGAATCATTATCATAGTGTTTAATTTACAGAGATTCATAAAATTGCTTTTTCATTTTCACTAATTTTTATTGGATCTTCACATACAATATTAGTGTAAATCTTTTTCCAGTTCATAGTTTCCTATCAACTGCACTAGCCCGGTTATTTAGATAAGTGGCGATAAAATGAAAAAGATTGGTGTTTTCGGTTCGGCTGTAGATAGCCAAGATTCTCTTAATCAAAAGTCCATAAAACTTGGAGAACAAATTGCCAGAACTGGTAACAGCATTGTGACAGGAGCTTGTACTGGTCTTCCCCTTTACGCTGTTTTAGGAGCTAAAAGTTTAGGTGGATACTCAATTGGATTTTCAGCTACCTATAATCAAGAAAAACACAGGTCGGTGATGGGAACCTCTCCCGAATTATATGATAGCATTATTTTGATACCGGAACATTACAAATACAAAGATAATGTGGAAGTTTGTCGCAAATATAGGAATGTTGAATCTGTAGCAGCCTGTGATGCAGCTATTTTTATTAGTGGGAGGTGGGGAACATTAAATGAGTTATCAAATGCTTATGACATGAATAAAATTATTGGTATTCTCAGCGATACTGGAGGAGTTACAGATCATGTTCAATTACTGCTCGACTCTTTCAAAAAAGAAACAAAGAGCCAAGTTTTCTTTGAAAAAGATCCATTGAAATTAATTGATATAATTTCTCAAAAACTGCAATAGCTGTTTTGCTTTCAAATAAAAGTAAGTTAATCTTGTGAGATTGAAAATGACTTCAGAATACAAAATAGTTAATAAAGTTTTGGAAGTTTCACTAACTATTGAAAGTGGTATTAAGAACCTAAAAATGGGAGGTTATACAATACAATACCACACAATCAAATCAACAAAGAATACGCAATTATTTATCGAGGAAATATTCAAAATCCCGGTAAACCTGTTTTATTACGACTAAATTCTGCTTGCTATACAAGCGATATTTTTGGTTGTCAAAGATGTGACTGCAACTGGCAACTACTTAGAGCGATGGAGATGATTTCTCAAGAACAAGATGGCTTGATAATTTACCATTTCGATCATGAAGGTAGAGGTGCTGGGTGGACAAATAAGTTGAAAACCTATTCCTTAATGGAAAAAACCAAATGTACATCTTTTGAGGCATTTGTCAGTTTAGGTATTCAGCCTGATTTAAGAGATTATTCTTCTGCTATAGCTATCCTCAGAGATTTAAACATAAAATCCGTGAATCTGATCACCAATAATCTTGAAAAAGAAAATTTTTTAATCAGTCATGGGATTGCCGTAAATCTAAAAGTTCCTCTAGTTAATTCCAGGAAAGAATGGCAGTCTTATCTAATTTCTAAAAAACAACAATTTGGGCATAAAATAAATGACGAATTTTTTTAATTTATCTAATTTTAAAAAAAAAAGCACCTTGCTCATGGTATAAATAATGAAGAACATTTTAAATTCGGGGATTTCTGAAGATATGCACTTTAGCGATCGACTTATTGAACAGCAAATCCAAAAGAGTGACTTGGTAGTTGGCATCGATCCGAATTTTGATTTGATGCCAGAGTTTCTACTTCCAACAAGCAATAACTATCAGGAAATTACAAGATCCTTAACTAGCTTTTCACAAGTCATCATTGACAGTTTATCGGATTTAATTCCAGCAGTCAAGTTTCAATCTGCGTATTTTGAGCAGTTTGGAAGTAGTGGCATAAATGCTCTAGTTGAATCTATCAAGTACGCTAAAACCCACAATCTTCTAGTAATTTTAGATGCAAAAAGAGGAGATATTGATTCAACTTCACTTGCTTATGCTAAGGCTTATTTAGATGGACAAATAAGACTTAAAAACGGAATAGTGATCGATTCAGATTTAGTGGTTGATTGTATCACAATTAACCCCTTTCTAGGAGAAGATAGTCTGATGCCTTTTGTAGAAGTTGCTACTAAATGTGGTAAAGGTTTATTCATTCTAGTTAAAACTTCTAATCCTGGCTCAAGTATGATTCAAGATATCTCAGTAAATGGAAAAAAAATATTTCATCAATTGGCAGAACTGGTTAATCAATTAGGTAAAGATAGCATTGGAAAATACGGTTACAGTTGTATAGGTGCTGTTGTGGGTGCTACATATCCTCATGAAGCAAAACGACTAAGAGAAATAATGCCTAATGCGATTTTTCTAGCTCCTGGAGTAGGGAGTCAAGGAGGAAATATTGAAAGTATTTTTGATAGTTTAGGACATGATGGTAGAGGTGTAATTATTCCTATTTCTAGAGGTATTACATACTTTCCAAATCGGGATATGTCTTTACCAGATTATCAATCAGCAGTTCGAGAAAGAGCTATTAATTTCATTCAAACCTTGAAAAAGAGAGACAGCTAATGAGCGGTGATTTACTGATTATATTAGGTGTAGAGGGAGTGCTAGGCTCTGGGATATCTTGTCAAAATAGAATGTCGAATGTTGACATTCTGGGGACAGATATGCCAGAAGTAACTCGTCTCAAGCAGCAGATCAAATATTATATTTCCTGTGATGTTCGCAACAAGCATCAAATTCAATCAACTGTAGATCGAATTCCTATTCACGAATATGATAAAATTATTCTCATAAGTTGTATTGGTAAATTTGGTGTGGAAACATTTAAGTCTCCATTTTTGGAAGAGGATAGTTTGTATGAAAGTGTCCAGGTTAATTTGCTAGGTATTTCTCATTTTATTATCTCTTTAGTGAAGAAATGTTTGAACCAAAATCTATCAACACGGATCGTAGTAGTTGGTTCTGCGGCAGCTAATGTTGGTAGTCGAGATGTGGGATATGGAATTTCTAAGGCTGGACTTAATGGTTTAGTTTTAAGTTTATCTAAGTCATTAGCTTCTCAAAATTCAGTTATTATAGGTGTTAACCCAGGAATCTTTGAATCTGAAATAGCTGAAAAAGTTTCTTTAGATAGACAGTTACAAGCTGTAGAAAGTACACATATTAAGCGAAAAGGAAGCGTGAATGAAATTATAAATTTTGTCACCTATCTTGCCCTTGATGCCCCTGATTACTTGACAGGTTCTATTTTAAATATAAATGGAGGTCAATATACTTAAAGAGGAAGATTTAGTAAGAATTTATTTGACAACATTCTGAAATTGGATTAAAATAACATGATGAATCAACTATTTAAAGGATCGTGGCTGCATCTTGCGTTTACCCTACGCGGATCTGTTATTCCGGTTGTCTTACCTCGGGTCATTCTTGTGGGTATTTTTGGACTGATAATTACAGTTTTATATACACAAGGAGTGCCGCTATTTTTTCCAAAGTTAGAAATCCTTATTCCCAGTATTCTTTTGGGTCTGCTATTGGTTTTTCGCACCAATACTGGTTATGAACGCTTTTGGCTGGGTCGGCAAGCATGGGGTGCCATAATTGGGATATGTAGCCATTTAGCAAGGCAGATTTGGGTCAACGTTGAAGAAAAAGAACCTCAAGATCGAGTGAATAAAGTTGCTGCAATGTACTCTATAGCAGCTTTTGCAGTAGCGACTAAGCAGTATCTACGTCGAGAACCTATTAATGAGGAGTTAGAAAACCTTCTGATTAAATCTCGACTGGAAAAGATTACATTAGTGAGCAACCCAGCCCTTGAAATTGCACTTTGGATTCAAGATTACCTAAAGGAGCAATGGTAAGGATTCAGGTCATGTGAAAAACAGTAAAACCTATACGGTGTAACCATTTGATTGAATAATCATCAAATATCCATTCTTATTAAGAAACCATGAAAGCTTTTATTTCCGTACCTATTGAGAATGAAACTGTTGATTTAGCGAAGGCTTTAATTCTACAAGTCCTTCTGTGACTACGTTTCAGATACCTGAATCCTTACGAGCAATGTAACCAGAATCGCCTGAATATTCACGATTTTCAAAGTTTACAGCAATTATTGAATTCAGTGCTTGATAAATTTGGTCTTTGTATCTGTATTCTGATGACACCACAGCCCAGGGCTTACACTATCCATTTAAGGCAACTAACTCTGATTTATTGCTTCACCTTACCAATGCGTCTAGTTGGAGATTTTGGCTGGTTGACAAGTCCGATTATTGCGATAATTGCCTTTACTTTATTTGGGATTGAAGAGATTGCTTTGGAAATAGAAAACCCTTTTGGCAGAGATTATAATGATATTCCTCTGGATAATCTTTGTGATGTCATTCTTAATGAAGTTGAAGGTGTGATGAAATTATCTCCTAAAAGCCCCAAAGCTTCTTAATTAGGGCTTGCTGAATAAGTTAGAAAAAATCGCGATCGCGTAGCTAACCGCAGACATCGCACTTGATGGGCAATTCAAGCTCGGCGAAACATAACTTTTTGTTGACTATAACTTACCGAGTTATAGCTTTTAATAATCATTGAACCGTAAATAGGTGTGATTTTCGGTTTGTGACATAAAAACACACAAAAAACCTGTCTTAACCAGGTAGAAAGGTTCATGACTAAAAAAGTAATAGCAATGGCTGTTTCCGAAGTATTATCAAGTTTTGTCATCACCCGATTCAGGCTAAATCTTCTTTTTCGCAAGTCCCAAATTTGCCCTCAATTGCATTTCTAACTCTTTCATCTTCTAATGCTTGTTTCTTTGTTTCCTTACTAACATTTGCTGGTGGCCTTCCTAACGGGGGGCCACTGATTCTAATTCCTCTTTCT
>NZ_JAUBPE010000186.1:0-1519 GCF_036700565.1 Microcoleus pseudofavosus SVA1_A4 | reverse complement strand
AAGCTAATAGTCGATCTCGAAAATTGTCAAAATTAACAAATCCATAGGCTTGACGTTTAATCAGTTTGAGGCGATTGCAGGGTAAGAGCATCTCAATCAGTCTTGACAAAAGGATTTGAGAAGAAGCATCATGTATTCATCATTCATTGCAGCCCGTTTCCTTTTCTGTCGCAAACTACGCTTGAGAGTAGTTTCTTGATTTACAGCATTCAGGGACATCCGTCTAATAACAGCCAAGTTTCGAGGGCTATTCAACGACCGAATGCGAGATCGATCTTCATTGAAAGTGACATCTAAAATCCAATGTTCTTGATTTTCAATGCTCCAATGTTGACGAATAGTGTGACCATTCCGCTTTAGCATCTACGGGTAAGGAACTTAGGTAAAATTGTACTTCATGAGTGGTTTTGTTCCACAGATAACGGAAACGTTCTACTATAACAATAGTCTGAATATCTGTCCAGTCTTCTTGTTTGTAGAGTCCCCCTAGAATCCCCACTGGAACCGCCCAAACTTTTCGAGTTTCGATTCGATGATGTGCTTTTTCCGTTCGGGAATCTTCACTCACTTCAATTCCCGCAAATTTGTTGGCTCTGGCTGTTTCAAACCAGGTCTTGACTTGTTTGTAAAGGGTTGGATGATTCTTTTTCAGAGTAACTACATAATCGGCTTTTTTTTGACGAATCAGCCGTACAATCTCGGTTTGAGTACCCATCGCATCCATCGTAATAATCGCTCCGGTGACATCGATTAATTCCAATAGGGCTGGGATAGCTGTGATTTCGTTGGAATGGTTTTCAACTTTAACTTGTCCAAGTACCAACCGATTTTTACTCGCCCACGCTGTCACTAAATGTAAATTCTTTTCCCCAGTTTTTCGGTCATAAGAACCTCGGAGACTTTTTCCATCAATCGGGATAACTTGTTCAACAACTGGCCCAATTAATTGTTTAACCCATTCAGTCAACTTCTGTTCTAAAACTTTCGGGTCTAGCTTTTCAAAAACTCGTCGGAAGGTATCATCGCTCGGGATGCCATTTGGTAAGTCTAAAAATTTTTGCAACCATTGCTGCTTACTGATTCCATAATTTTCCATGTCTTCCCATCCATCACCTCCAGCTATTGTAGATAATATAGCAATGACTAGAATGTCTTTAAGTAAGTGGCGTTTGGTTCGGTTCACTAGGAGGGTCGGGTACGTCATCAAAATAACTTGACAAGCTCCCTTGTAACTCTTGCATAGAGATCGGTGAGGGCTTCTTCAGTAGTTGCTTTGACTTCGACGTTGGCCGGGCGGGCAGGAATCCTTTATCCATTGAGTTTTACCGCTTGATGACTTAGCTTTTAAGGCATTATAGAATTGCTAATACGTAAATACCACGTTTTCTGTATTTGTCTTTTTGTCAAGTACAATTTATACCAAATTAGATGAGCTTACCCTGGAGGCGATTGTTGATTCCCTCCATCACACCACTCGTTGTTCGGTTCAAGAAATAGTTACAAATTCCATCGATATGAT
>NZ_JAUBPE010000185.1:0-1548 GCF_036700565.1 Microcoleus pseudofavosus SVA1_A4 | reverse complement strand
CCCTCATTCTCTCCTTAACGGTGGCTCTAGTTCTTCTTTTGCCACCGTTCTCATCTTTGGTTAGTCTAAACTACAGTGAAAAATTAGACGGTTTTAAAGATAACAGGATGAAGGTAATTACCGAAAAGCTACAGAGAAATACATTAATTTACTTTTAGAAACAGTTGAAGTAGACCCTGAAAAATATGGTTATGAGTTCGGAAGATGGACAACAGCTAGACTTGCAATATATCTAGGAGAGCAGACGGGAATTGAGCAGAGTAGTACCCAAGTAAGGAGAATTTTAAAATCAAAAAAGTATGTTTACCTTTGGGCTAAATACAGCTTGAAGGATAAGCAAGATGCCGTAGAAAGGGGTTTATTCAAAGATAAATTAGCTGAGTATCTAAAAATAGAAAAAGAATCTCCCGACCTTTTAGAGGTAGGGTTTTGGGACGAGAGTGGATTTAGTTTAAGAGTGATTAGAAGGAAAAACTGGTGTAAAAAAGGAACTCGAATTAACATTCATAGGAGAGCGACGAAAAGGTCGTATTAATGTTATGGTGGAGTGAGATATTCAGACAAAAAAAGATGGGTAGATTTTATTACCTCTGGGAATTCTGCTAATTTTTATGCTGTGCTGAAAAAATTTTATGAAGATTTAAAAGCAGAGTGGATATTGCAAGGAAATTTAGTGGAAGACTTTAAAGATAAACGCTGTAAATTTGTGATAATTTTGGACAACGCTAGTTTTCATAAAAAAGCAGAGACTTTGCAGAAAATAGCCTCAGAAATGCCCAATATAATCATAGAGTTTTTGCCCAAATATAGCCCTGACTATAACCTAGTTGAATTAGTATGGCATTCTGCCAAGGAATATGTTGCCAATAGATTATTTGAATCCATTGAAAAACTAGAATTAGTGTTACATAAACTTTTAAATGAAGGAGGACTAATTATGAAATGGAACAGAAAAATAAAAAAGAAAGGTAACTTAGTTAATGCAGTTTAGATGTCGAACAGCTTAATGAACCAATGAGGGGACAAATAAAACTCCACCAATTACACTACACAGAAAACCGGGAAAGATAATTGACTTCCTAAAACGCCAATTCCTGCTACTAGAACGACAAAGACAAATAGATAAAATGAGCCATTAGCTAAAGCACTTACTTTTGAATTTAATCGGTTTTTCTTCTCCTGTTTGCTTTTGACGGAAATATTCGCGGATTGCGTCAATACCTTGTTGTGCAATTTCAATTGGGGGATCTTCGAGGGAGTTTATCTTAAAATCAAGTATGGATAAATTGGTCAGACGCATAATAGCTTCTGGTACGCTCGTCAGTTGGTTGTCACCTAAACCAAGTAGGGATAAATTGGTCAGACGGGTGATAACTTCTGGTACGTTCCTCAGATAGTTGCCACTTAAATCAAGATAGGATAAAGTGGTCAGACGTGAGATAGCTTCTGGTACGCTTGTCAGTTGGTTGTGACTAGGACTTACGCATTGACAAAAAGCATTATCTATGTACTCTCGGCCATAGCATCACTCTGAAGGTTCGCAAAAAT
>NZ_JAUBPE010000184.1:0-1551 GCF_036700565.1 Microcoleus pseudofavosus SVA1_A4 | reverse complement strand
CCCAATGCCCAATGCCCAATGCCCAATGCCCAATGCCCAATGCCAGATAGTACCTCATATTACTGAGAAAGGCTATACGAGTATGTTCTTAATAATCAAAAACTCAAAACTTGGGTATGGTATTTAAAATTGGTCTAATTATTCTCGCTGCTGGAGCTGCAACCCGCATGGGAAGACCAAAACAATTGCTTTCTTATCAAGGACGCAGCCTGATACTCCATGCGGTTGAAGTTGCCTTAGCTTCTCTGTGCCAACCTATCATAGTAGTCCTGGGAGCTTATGTAGAACAAATTAAACCGGAACTAATGCCAAAGGCCGTGCAAGTTGTCGAGAACTCCCAATGGCAAGAAGGAATGTCTTCTTCTATTCGCGCTGGTATTAGTATGCTACTGAAAACTAACTCTAAACTTGATGCTGTTATCATCTCACTTGCCGATCAGCCGCTAGTTTCCCCCCAGATTCTCAATCAATTGATTCAGTCTTATCAAGAAACGCAAAAAGTAATTATTGCCTCAAAGTATAACGAAACTACAGGCGTACCTGCCCTGTTTAGCAAGGCCTTATTTCCAGAACTGATGCAGCTTGAAGGAGATCGAGGTGCAAAAGCGTTAATACAAAAATATATAGATACAGGATTGATTCTGCTAATACCAGAAGCTGCGATTGATATTGATACCCCGGACGATTACAAGCAGTTGCTATTAAAGAATTTTAAAGAGTGAATAAATTATGAAAACTAACGATCGCCAAATTTACCAACAAGTAATTTTGACACACGCCAGAAAACCGCAAAACAAAGGAAAAACTAACCCAGTACATCGTCAACACCGAGTAGAAAATCCCTATTGCGGTGATGTGGTTGATTTAACGCTGGTACTAGATGAAGCTGAAAGTAAAATTGCAGACATTAAATTTGAAGGTGCAGGTTGTGCTTTGTGCCTTGCTTCTGCTGACTTAATGGCGATCGCTATCAAAGGTAAAACTATTTCACAGGTGCTTTTAATGGTAGAACAGTTCCGCGAGATGGTAATGGGAAATACTCAGTTTGAGCCTCCGTTGGAGAAACTCAATATCATGCAAGGTGTTTCCCGATATCCGATGCGGGTTAAGTGTGCAACTTTGGCTTGGCATACCCTCAAAGCGGCGCTGAGTATCGAAGCCAGCAAATAATTCATCGGGTCGTACTGATAGCGATCGCAGCCCAGAAGCACTTCTTTGCTGCCCTGAGCGATCGCGCAAAAGGCAGGAATAGAGACACTGTGAACGCATTCCGAAGGTGAGGAGGAGCGGTAGAATTGCAATCCTTTCAGCGGTGCGATCGTCCCATTATGACGAATAGCCTGTGCGATCGGCTATTCGTCAGTTCGTCTCTGTGGGCTTGCGCTCTATCTGCCTCGCGCTTTGCCTGCGGGTTGTTCATTAAATCCATATCGGGCTTTTAACTCGGTTTGGCAGCGTTGATTTCTAAGTTTGCAGGTAAGGATTCAGGTCAAAAAAACTTCAGTGGCGGCATCTGGTAAAATAAACGAATGAAAAAGCCCGCAGCCACCA
>NZ_JAUBPE010000183.1:0-1569 GCF_036700565.1 Microcoleus pseudofavosus SVA1_A4 | reverse complement strand
TACAATTATGAGTTAGCTCTAGCGGCTCAAATTTAAAACCTTTGATTATAACATATATCTTTTTTGCAAGAGGTCTAATATAGACACTTACACCTCCTGCATTGATATCAGAGCCAAAGTTGGGAGGGTGTAGTAGGTTATCAGAGATATTAGGAAATGTTTCACATGACAGTATCAATCGATTTTTGTTGAGAGAGAGATACGAACCCAAAGATTTATTCAACACAATACAGAAAATAATAAATCTAGAAGGAGGGATACTGAGTGTAGACGATACAGTCATAGAAAAGATTTACAGCGATCCCAAAAAAGCCGAATTAATTAGTTATTTTTGGTCAGGAAAAGCTCATAAAACTATTATTGGTTTAAATTTAATCACCCTATATTACAGCGATATTAATGGTAATTCAGTCCCAATAAATTACAGAATTTATGATAAAAAGGAGGGAAAAACCAAAAACGATTATTTTAGAGAAATGGTGAGTGAAATAATAAATTGGGGAGTCAAGCCAAAAATAGTAACAGGAGATATAGCAATCCTAAGTGATTTTCTAGATGGGCAAAAGCTGAAAGTCTTGCTATACAAGAAGTCTAGGAATACAAGAGGGCTTTGTGTTGTGAGACTCAGATCGGATTGCTATAGTTGGTATTCAGGAGTGGAAAATTTAAAATTTCTAAAAAACCAGAAATTGGGTTTTCTCTTCGGAATTGAAAAAAACAGGACAGTATCAAATGAGCCACATAATTATTGCCAGGTAAGCACTCTGGAAATTCCTGAGTCAGGATTAATAACTCATTTAAAATAATTTGGATTTATAAAGTTGTTTAGAAAAAGCTTTAAAAAAGAGGCGTCTAGACACTATATTTTCTATTTGCCAGAGTCAGAAAAAATCGCTGAGATTACAAGAGATGAATTTATCACAATTCATGATACTCATTGGCAAATTGAAACATTTCATAGAGCCATCAAACAAGTATGTGGAATTTGTCGTTTCATGGTGAGAGACACCTCTGCAATCAAGACTCATATATTTTGTTCACTTCAAGCATTTGTAAAATTGGAGTTTATGCGGTATGAAAAAATAATTAGTAACTGGTATGAAGTCCAAAGGAATTTATTCACTTCAGTTATACGTGAGCATATTTTGGCAAAACGATTCAGTGATGGTATCGTCTAGAATACATAGATGATATTTTTTGTCAATGCGTAAGTCCTAGTTTCTTTAGATTCACTTGTCGGTACGATCACCCACTTGTCGGTACGATCGCCCACTTGTCGGTACGATCGCCCACTTGTCGGTACGATCGACTGACTGATGTGGCGATCGACTGACTGTCGGTACGATCAACTGACTGTCGGTACGATCGACTGACTGATGTGGCGATCGACCGTCCTCACTCTTTTAAGATACAAGGGGCGGGTTTTACAAACAATATCTAACTCCGGCAAACAATATATATAAACCCGCCCGCCACAACTGAGTTTTAGAACGTCATATCAATTCCGTTAGCATCGGAATGATATAAACGGAGGACACGGCAGTGCCGTTTCCCTACAATTGATCGTGG
>NZ_JAUBPE010000182.1:0-1590 GCF_036700565.1 Microcoleus pseudofavosus SVA1_A4 | reverse complement strand
TCTCTTGTTTCATCTGTAGAAAGAATTCTTAAAGAATTTGGAGATAATTATGTAATTAATTTTGCTTAACTACTTAATGCTTGTAGGTCGATGCTCAAGTCAAGTCAAGGAACTATCCCGGATGCTGGTGAGCCGATCGTCATTGCTCCACATTCATTACATTGACATTTGACTCGTTGATATTCCACCACTTCAATTGGTAAGGCTGCTAAACACGCGAATTGCTGCTTGCTGTAACCGATCGCATCACTTAATTCTCTGCTACCACAATGCTCGCAAGAGTCAGGAGTGCTGATTTGATATCTATCTACTCGCCCAAATCCTTTTCGGGTTTTACCGATATGTCCCGGCTGTCCTCCTGGTTTACGCTTTGGCTCGGCTTCTGACTCTTTTGAGTTGTCAACTTTGGCTGTCTCTGATTTTTGTATCAGATCGCTTGATGGGGGTTTCGATGATGTTTTGCTATTGCTGGGCTGTCTCTCTTGGAGCTTTTCGAGCTGGAGTTGTAATTTTTCAATCAGCTTCTGTTGGGTGAGCACAATTTTGACCAGCTCCTGGTGGCTCAACTGGTCAACCATTTCTAATTTTAGTGCTGCTGATAACTCTGACTTTTCGCTCATCTGACTACATTACCATATTTTTCGGCTCTCACGCTCACTATTTTTTACCTGAATCCTTACGTTCAGACAGACAGGCTAAACGTATTTTACATTTTAAACAACAACTCGCCTTCTACTAATGAATAAAGCTTGACTCCCAGCTTAACTTCTTTGATAAAAGTTAAATTTTTCAAATTATTGCAGTCAACCTTACCATCATATTTGCGAGGAGCGCCCCGTTTATTTCTTTCACCTGTATAAATGTAATTCAAGTTGGCATCAACTCTTAATTTACCAATCAAATTTAAATCTGCATCACGTACAGCATTCCAGAATTTAAAGCGGTAATAATAACCATCAGCGACCAGGGCGAACGCATCTAAATTTCATGTTAACAGAATCTGGTATATTGGAGAAGAATTATTGAGTAACTACAAAACATTTAATTAGGGTTTACCTGTATGAAACTCAAACCTAAAATCACCATCGCCGACCATTTTGCCGACTTAGAAGATCCAAGAATTGAGCGAACGAAACATCATCAATTAATTGATATTATCACCCTCTCAATTTGTGCGGTGATTTGCGGTGCGGATACATGGGTGGATATTGAAAGTTACGGTCGAGCTAAATACGAATGGTTAAAAAAAATTTTAGAATTGCCGAATGGCATACCTTCACATGACACAATTGCGCGAGTATTTTCTCGCCTAAAACCGGAGCAATTTCAGAAATGTTTTTTGAGTTTGATTCAATCTATTAGTTGTTTCATTCCAGGAGAAGTAATCGCAATTGATGGCAAAACTCTTCGCCATTCTTACGATGGGGGAGGAGATAAAAAAGCAATTCATATGGTCAGTGCTTGGGCGACCAGTCAAAGATTAGTTTTAGGACAGGTTAAGGTTGATAAAAAGTCGTAAGGATTCAGGTCTGAAGAATGGGAATGAGCTCAGGCATAGCCAAGTCACAAGAATGGGCAGAAATAGCCTCA
>NZ_JAUBPE010000181.1:0-1705 GCF_036700565.1 Microcoleus pseudofavosus SVA1_A4 | reverse complement strand
CATTGGTCACAAGTTAAGCCTGTATGCCAGTTGTCAAGGGGATTTGAGAACATGTGTCAAAGAAAAATTGGTTTTTGCCTCGCTGTCGATCGGGGAAAGGTGCAACAATTAATTTAACATTGGGCTTTCGTTGAGATTTAACAATACCTAAATCTCGGTTTTCGGGCGCGGCGAAATACTGAATGGGGTCAGTTGCCTTACCTTTTTGATGAGCTACATAAAAATGGTAAAGACCCCGGTAAATCATTTCTAATGAAATCGAATCTATTGGTAAAGAGAGTTCGTCAGCAACGGCATCACCTAAATCGACCAAGAGCGCATAAAATATCCAAGTCCCCCAAATTTGGAGCTGAATGCCGTTAAGAGAACCAGTCCACAAATAACTTAAGCCCAAGAGCCTTTTGACAGTGTTAAAAGCATCTTCAATTCTCCAGCGCCTACGATATAAATCTGCGACGACGTAGGGAGGTAATACATGAGGATCTAGTACGCTTGTCAAATAGGAATGCCAAACCTTGTCTGAACGAACTTCAATCAGACGTAAGGTGATAAATGGAGTTTTTGCAGTTCCTGAACCCAGACGAATCCGACTATCTCGCAGGTCGTAACTATTGGTAAATACTTGTTCTAATTTAATTGATGCTCCTTTTTTTAATCGAGTTACTAAGTGAATATCTTGTTCAATTAGCTGTCGCCAAAATTTAAAATGATAAAATCCTCTATCCAGTAAGAGCAAGGTATTTGCTGGCACTAATTGTCGGATTTTTTCTTCGAGCTTCACATCAGAAGCTCTCGGATTTTCCAGAAACCAAACTTCAACAGGAAGCCTAGTCATTAAATCTATAACAGTTGCCATTTTTCCTGCCAACTGCCCTCTAGGTATATCTTCCAAGCTTTTGAGCTTGCAAAACAATGCTTCGAGCGTTGAACTATCTATTATCCAAATTCTCGAAAATTTGCTCAAGGCAAATTGAATGCTTTCTGGTAGGGGTCGTTGGTTTCTCTTGTACCAAGCAGTTCTTAAACTTGGTAATAAATTTTTGAAGACTCCTTCAAATAAAGTGGCAGGAAAACTTAAAAATCTTTGAGACATTGCTTGTTGAGTGACTGTCGTGGGTCGGCACCACAAAAAACCTTCTCTTGCCAGCATTCTTGTGAGTTCTGTCACTCCAGCTACGTCTCGCCACAGCAAGGTTAATACTGCTGCTACCATCAACGGTAAGTTGAGAATTCTCCCTCGTAAACCCAGTTGACGGTAGTAATTTTCTTGTGAGGTGATGGCTGGTGTTAATAATGCAGATAGTTGCGAGGCGATTACCTCTTCTTCCATCATTGGCCTGTGAGTTTTTTTAGCGTGGTCACGGTTAGTTTTTTGATTCTTGGCCATATTTGCTGACCTACACAATCGCTCAATTATTTGTCAATTCTATCATTTGATAATACCAACGCCCGCAACTATTATTGATCGCACGCAACTATTATTGATCGCACGCAACTATGATCGATCGCCCGCAACTATGATCGATCGCCCGCGACTAGAGTAGGCGAACAACTTATTAATAATGATAATCGCTGCCGGTGGGAGAGTCCGCCGACGGCGGACTCTCCCACCCTTACCCCTTGTTTGATTATCATTATTATTCAATTATATTTCTACATAAAGGGGTATTGACAAAATCTACTCCGTTCTAACTTGTTACCAATG
>NZ_JAUBPE010000180.1:0-1726 GCF_036700565.1 Microcoleus pseudofavosus SVA1_A4 | reverse complement strand
GTGATTCGCTACCGCTTCATTTTCTACTTGGGGACGATTTTTTTTCTTTGCATGATCTCGGTTGATTCGTTTTTTGCGAGTCATAACTGGTTCAATTATGGCTAAACTGCTTGCCCGGTAAAGGTTTCATCCTATTTTACCTTTTTTTGTCTACCCCCTTGACAATTTGCACTTTTTCTTAACTTGTCACAAATGGGTTGAGTACGATTGTCGGATTATTTATAGTCTCGATCGGGATAGTGAAACAGCAGAAGAGTTGATTATATTGATTGATATTGGAACGCATGATGAAGTTTATTAGAGAGCAATTACTTGATACTGACAAGTCATAGGAGGGCTAAACAATGACAACAGCAACATTATTTCAGTGGGTAAAACTCAAGCAAGATGTTCCTAATACTCCAGTAAAAAAAGGGGACACGGGAGTGGTATTAGACCATCTCCATCCAACCAGAAAGCAGCCAGAATCTGGATATACTTTAGAAGTCTTTAAAGATGGTGAAACTTTAGATGTGATTGCTGTACCTATTTCTTGGGTGACCCCGCTACCTGAAATTTGGGGAGATTCTCAATACAGCTCAACAGACATTCAAGAGAAGAGTTTGCATTAAAATAGGAGGAGAAACGCGAGATCCCTTTTCAAACGAAGTACGATCGCCCTCACACCTCATTTTGACTATCTTCTTGCTCAACTTGCTCAAAATTCACTTGTTCGTAAACATCAGATAGAGGAACTTCAAGCTCGAAGGAATTAAACACTAAAGCCGTATCTTCCTCGTCATACTCGCAATACAACCATCTTTTATTCTCGGTTTTAGAATACTGCTCGACCTTAATTTTTGTTTGATCGATCGTAATGTATTCTCGAAAAGAAGGAAGAGTTTTGTAAAATGTAAACTTGTCAGCTCGATCGTAGTTTTTAGTAGACTTTGATAAAACTTCCACAATAACTTGAGGGTTGGTAATCGTGTCTGTGCGATTGTTGCGGTACTCAGGTAGCCCAAAAATTACCATTACATCTGGATAAGTGTACAGTCGCACTTTTGGTATCCACAGACGCACGTCACCGATGAAGATGCGGTAATTCCGTTTTTTGAGAGCAAGAGTCAAAGCAATGTACAAATTGCCAGCGATTTGATTGTGATTGGTAGATCCGCCTGTCATAGGAATAATTTCCCCGTCGAGATATTCGCTTTTGTACTCTGCTGTTTCTTCCAGTGCTAAATATTGCTCCTCTGTGCAGTAATCTTTCTCGGTTGTTTGCAAAGTGCCTGTCATCTCGATCTTCTCCCACAATGATGTTGAACAAATATTTCTTTTGAGTGCGATCGCTCACTTAAATGATAACCCGCATTTCCAAAAAAGCGATCGCCCTTGGGTGCATCTCACTTTTGCAAATATGTCAAAAAAGGGTTAAAATGAAAAAGCTAGTAAAATCGTAAAATAAAGATGAGGTAAATAAAATGACACCCTCAGACCAACAACAGCTAAAAGCCCACTTAAAAGCGGCAGCAGAAATTCTTTACAGAAATACAGCTCCAACCGAGTTAAAAAGTTTTGAAAGTATAGAAAATTCAGTCCGTCAGAAAATGTTAGAAGAAGTGGGTCCAGAACTAGGTAGCTTTTTTTTTCCGCAGTATCAGGAATTCGTAAGGATTCAGGTGAAAAATAGTGAGAGTGAGAGCCGAGAAATATGGTAATGTAGTCAGATGAGCGAAAAATCAGA
>NZ_JAUBPE010000179.1:0-1748 GCF_036700565.1 Microcoleus pseudofavosus SVA1_A4 | reverse complement strand
AAACGCCGCATATAATCGCCCTCAGATGTTACCTCATCGCGAATTAAAGTAACTCGCTGCTGCGCTTCTAAAATTTGATTTGAGCGCTGATTTGCTGTGCGGTACATGAGAGTTGGAACGCCGTTGAAAGAAGCGATAACGGCTACTCGGCTGAATATAACTCTAGCAGTCGGTTTGGAAAATCTCGCAAAGGCAAGCCCTGTAATCATTGCCACTCCCCACAAACCAAAAAGCGCTTGGATGCAGACGATAGTATTAGCATAATCCGTGCGCGGATACATGGCACCGTAGCCGATCGTTGCCATTGTTTGTACGCTGAAATAAAAGGCATCTTTGAAAGAACCGGGCCGAGCATTGGCGATGCAATCTCCTCCGGCTAAATAAGCTAGGGCAAAGAAAGAGTTGGTGAGTGTATACGACAGCCAGATTAAAATAAAAAATCGCGGCCACGAAAGAGTTAGCAGCCAGTGGTAAAGGTCGGCAAAATGCAGGCGAGGTAGGCCTAGCCTGACAACATTGAGGGTGAACGATCCTGTTCTGCTGACTAAACGCTGTGGCTGCCGATCGCGATTATTTTTCATTGAGATTTGTAACTACCGCTGTGTCAATTTGTAACTATTGCTTTGACTGGGAAAACTTATCCTTTAGAGTGATGTCAGATTCTAAAAATTAGGATAACAAGGAAGTTTGAAAATGGTTGAGCTTAACTGGCATGACTATCTCGTTATGGTTTCTTGTGTGGCTTCTATTGCGGGTCTAATCCTGCTGGGCGATCGCAAATCGCAGCCAAGGGACGATCGCACTTTAAGCGAAGAAATCCTCATTAAGATGAGTTTTGTTTACTCAATAGTCTACTCCATGTCTGTCTTGGCCCTAAAGATACCTCTGCCGGAGGACAACTGGTTGTTGGCAAGTCTGAAGCTGACCACGGTTCTATCTTACTTGTTGACAGTTTCCAGCATACTCAGTCTGCCGCTGCAACGCATGGCTGTTCGGCGAGTCGAAGATTAAAAACGTGAAGCTAAGGTGTCCCGCATCTAAATTGTATTTGTGGGGCGGGCTAAGAGTGCCCGCCCCACAAGACTTTGGTTTCAGGTTGTTTGTAAATTTTTAATTCCCGCAGGAAGCTTGACATAACGCGCCCAAAATGGTTTTACTCGATCTCTGCGGGATTGCAACCAGCCCATACTTTCCTCCATTCCGTTTGCTTCTGAAATCTCAGAAATTATCTTGATACTGCCAGAAATTAAGCCCTCAGCATCTCGCATCGGTGCAGTCCAAATACAGACATCAATTGATGAACCGTCTTTCCGCCGCCGCCGACATTCCCTAGCAACTTGCGCTTCCCCTGCCAATTCTGACTGAAACATCGCATAAAAATCTACGTTTTCATCGCTAGGGACGATCGGCAAAAGCTCCCCCACAACCTCAGACTCCTTCCAGCCAAAAACTCGCTCCGCCGCGGAATTCCACACAGTCACCAAAGCATTACTATCAACCCCGACAACTGCCAGCGGCAAAGCTTTAATTAAGCCTTGTAAAACTTGATTGGTTTCGCACAATTTAGCCTCTACCAACTTGTGTTCTGTGATGTCCTGACAAGCACCATAAATGCCGACAGCGCGGTTCTCGACTTCATCCCACACAACTTGCCGACAATCCCACAGCCACCGGATTTCACCGGATTTTGTGATAATTCGATACTCGCTTACTTCCTTGCGGCTAGATGAACGAAGCTGCATTTGTTC
>NZ_JAUBPE010000178.1:0-1838 GCF_036700565.1 Microcoleus pseudofavosus SVA1_A4 | reverse complement strand
TGTCGGGTGAGGTTCGAGAGTCACCTCTCTCCCCTCCCCTAAGAACGCAGCATGAGAGTTTCCAGCTCACTGCGCTCAAGCCTTATTTCAAGCGAGATTTGACTTGGGTTTTGTGTACCTGTTTATGGCATGGTTTATGCAACTGCTGAAGATTTTCCACGTCGTCAGTTCCACCCTCAGCGACAGGTACTATGTGATGGGTTTCGATTTCTTCCCCGTTGAGTAAAGGTTCGCCACATTCTGGGCACTTCCAGTTTTGGTTTTCTGCTATCGTATAAAGTTTAGTCCCTTTATCAAAGCGGGTTTTTCCAAGCTTCTGGTGGCGTTTTTCCCAATACTCTTTTAACGAGGGGTCGTCGGGGCTAGCGTCACCCTTGACTTTTATATGGCGAACGATAGAAGTAGATCCAATTTGGTAAAGGATAAGTTCTTTGTCCTTAGCCCGTCTGTCGCTTGTGGTGCAAGCGAACACCCATTTAACGCCTTTAATGGTCTTGAAGTAACGTTTGCGTACCCATTTAGTATTCTTGTTGGGGTGTCTACGCTTTGCCCAACGCCAAAGGTATTGCCATAATCTATAGGAAATATAGCTGA
The DNA here is from genome assembly GCF_036700565.1 of Microcoleus pseudofavosus SVA1_A4. Classification (NCBI taxonomy): domain Bacteria; kingdom Bacillati; phylum Cyanobacteriota; class Cyanophyceae; order Oscillatoriales; family Microcoleaceae; genus Microcoleus; species Microcoleus pseudofavosus. The sequence goes on along the minus strand of NZ_JAUBPE010000178.1, from coordinate 1,244 downwards.
AGGTTTCTTTGCTCACAACCCCTTTGTAGTAGTTAGCAAAACCTCTGAGAATTGGATTGAGCTTCTTGATTAGGACTTCCTGTTCTACACCACTCAGGTTTTTGATTTCTTCCCCCAACCGCTTGCAGAAGGCTAGCACCTTCTTTTTGGACGGTTTGATGAGAAGTTTCCCATCGTAGTGCTGGGAATTGAACCCCAAAAAGTCGAAGCCATCTTCCATAGACGTGATGACCGTCTTCTCAGCGCTTAATTCAAGACCTCGTTTTGATATCCATTCTTGTATCAAGGTTTGAGCAACTTCGAGACTTTTTCTGTCTCTAGCCGTAACGATGAAATCATCGGCATACCGCACCACCCCAAGTTTCGGATTAGTGGCTTTTATAAATGTTTCTAAGCCATGTAATCCGATATTGGCAAGTAGGGGTGAGATAACTCCTCCCTGTGGTGTGCCTTGTTCCGTAGGATTTAGTTTCCCTTGGAACACAAACCCCGCTTTTAACCATCCTTTGATGAGTTCTCTCTTTGGGAAATTACCCAACATGGTCAGAATGGATTCATGAGCGATGTTATCAAAGAATCCCTTGATATCAGCTTCTAGAACCTGGATGTGTCCGCCTGCACGGTTGAACCCTACTTTGTTAAAACATTGTTCAATGGCATCGTGACAGCTTCTCCCCGGTCGAAAACCATACGAGTGTTGCTCAAATACGGATTCCCATTCGGGTTCTAGCGAATTCTTTACTATTGCTTGCTCGATTCTGTCGCGCACGGTCGGGATGCCGAGCGGTCGTTTCTTGCCGTTAGGCTTTGGTATCTCTACCCTTCGAGTTGGTTTGAGGTTTCCCCCATCCCAGTTGTTTACCAGAATCACCCGTTGCGACGGGGTATTGACAATCTCTTTGTCAATTCCTGCTGTAGCTTTGCCTTGATTGGTCTGGGTAATACGTCTCACAGACAATAGTAAATTTGCGTAGCTTCGTAGCATCAACTTCTGCAAGCTTCGCAGCTTACGGAAGTCACCAAGTTTTCTCGCACGAAAGATTCTCTGACGCAGGTTTCTAACGAGCTTGTTAACCTTTCTCCAGCTAATCTGGTTCCAATCTTCAAGTCGTTTCCTCAGTCCGTTTGTTGTCGTAATTGACACCATCTAACTTGTCCTCAGATTTGATTCCTTTTGTTGGATTCATTTTCGTATAAGACCCAGAAGAAGTCAGCTTTCCTTTCGGTCAGAGGTAATGCTTCAA
>NZ_JAUBPE010000014.1:92693-111249 GCF_036700565.1 Microcoleus pseudofavosus SVA1_A4 | reverse complement strand
TGCCCAACAATAGCTCAAAACCTCTGCCCTAGTATTTCTGAGTATTTATACTCATCGCAAAAGTGACACGCTCCCGAGCCAATTCATCTCACTCGTCTTTGGGAGCGATCGGCAAATCGGAAAGATGGTGCGTGTCCGTTTGGGATCTGTTTGCGTCCAGCTAAAGGTTCTAGTAACACAGTTGCATTTTCTAGTTGGGCATATCATCCACCTTATTTGCCTGAAACGATGAGTATCGCGGTAGGAACAAATAGTGATGTTTTGACTGAGCCGATGCTGTTCCAGATTCCCTTTGGTAAACGTCCAGATCGATACTCTGCCCAGAAGTCACAACCTCTAGAGCATAGTCTTGGTTTGCGAGAAATTACTCGTGTAGAATTGGTTACTCCTTGTGGAAATAATCCGTCACCAGAACTTCAAGCAGTTATTGATACAAATCAGGTAAAAATACGGGTAGGAGCAGAGTATTTTGTAGAGCTTGGGTTTGATGGAGAAGTGCAGGGACAACAGGTAGATTTTCGACCGGGATTGCCGCTCATTATCAGTTGGTAGCGTAAATCCCTGTTTTGTTACCGCAAAAACTCAATCAACTGCTGCAACTTCAACCAAGATTCGCCGCTCAATAAAATCTCCTTAGCCAAACAAACCCCTGCTGCGTGAGAGCCCATAGGAATTGCGCCTCCCACCTGAAAAGCCAAAGACGCATTCAAAGCTACAACATCCATTTGTGCTGGCGTACCTTTGCCTTGCAAAACATTCCGCAAAATCTCGGCGTTTTCTTCAACATTTCCGCCTTTTAACGAGCCGATCGCACTTGGTGTCAATCCTACCTTTTCAGGGTCTAAAGTAGTGAGTTCTACTTGACCACCCGACAAAACAGCCAAATCAGTAACATCACCTAAACCCGCCTCGTCCAACTTTTCTCTGCCGTGAACGACTACCGCCAACTCAGTCCCCAACTCGCCCAAAGCTTGCGCCATAGTTGATACCAGACTGGGATCGAACACCCCGATTACCTGCCCTGTAGGGTGCATAGGATTGACAAGGGGCCCTAAAAGGTTAAAAACAGTCCGCACCTTCAAAGTGCGCCGGAGCGACGCTACAGCTTTAAGTGCTGGATGCCAGCCGGGAGCAAATAAAAAGGTGATACCCACGGAGTCTACCGCAGCTCTCACCCTTTCGGAATCTGCGTTGAGATTGACTCCGAGTGCTTCCAACACGTCAGCAGAACCCACTTTGCTCGATGCCGATCGATTTCCGTGTTTCGCTACTCGAATTTTGCCGGCGGCGGCCACAAAGGCTACAGCAGTGGAAATGTTAAATGTGGAAGCGCCGTCACCGCCAGTGCCGCAAGTATCAATTAATTTGAGATTTGAGATTGGAGATTTGGGGTCGAAAAGGCTCTCCGACTCGCCTGCGAGGGACTGAGACTGCAATACCTGAGCCATTCCTGCTAATTCTTGGGCAGAGATGCCTTTGGCTTGGAGGGCTGCTAAAATCGCTCCTGAGAGGACGGGGGGAATGGCTTCTGCGAGCCATCCCTGCATTAAGTCGGCTGCTTGGACGCGTGAGAGAGATTGTTTGTCTAACAGTTGTTGCAGCAGGGCTGGCCACAGAGGAGAATCCGCCGTCTGGGTTGAAGCAAGCGATAACTCTGGTGTTGCAAGTACGGGAGAATCTGTCATTTATTAGTTCTAGTCAAATTTAGCTCGATCGAGCTTTGGGGCCAAACCGAGAATCGATCGGGATTTTAGCAGACTTGCCGACCAAATTTTGCGTACCTGCACCCAGATTTTTGCCCAAATGCCAGCACCGCAACAGAATTTGTCCCCCCGCAGCAGCCGAATATGAATTTTTTGATACAACAATTTCCCTCTTGTTGTGCCAACTTTACAGAGAAACCCCAAATCGTACAACTGCCAGCAGTCCGCTGTAATTATCTATCAGGAAGAATACTTAACACTAACTCAGAGCACCCAAAGACCGATAAAAGTTTCCGACAGGAGTTGTGGAGACCAAAAAATTTTAGACATTAGGGAGCCCCAGATTCATCTGTGGAGTCAATTCTTTAATCTAAAATCTCAAATCTCAAATCGACTGACAGGACGGATAGGGAGCCTTTAGCTCGTGCAGGCAGGTTAGTTGCCTTGGGTAAGAGTCGATCGAACTCTCACCCACAGCCTAAAAATAGACTCTTGCGGTTGTAGAAGTCGCAGCCTTTTATTATAGTAACAATAGCCTTGCCGCTAACTTATTTCAGGGTATTCAACTGCTAATATATTTCAGGGAGATTTCAACGAGCGGGTTTGGCTCGGATACCTGCACCGCAGGCCGATCGATTTGGCGATCCGATTGTGACAGCCAGTCACGGCTCACAGAAAGACAGACCGGATAAACTAAACTTTCATCAGCAGCAACTAACAACTAACAGCCCTGTATGACAGATGAATAAACACATTCGTGTCCGGCTGTGCCACAGCATCTTCTGCTTAATTAAAGGCTCAAGTTTAACAGGCGCTCGATCGAAAATATTCAACTCAAATCTAAGAGCAGGGTATTCACAAGTGGCAAATCAAAAATTAGAAAATAAAGCGATAGAATGCCTGAATGTCGCGGAGGCACTGCACAAAATGGAAGCAAAATATTACAGTATGTTTGAAAATGCTGTGTCGGGCATTTTTCAAACAACCCAATCCGGTCGCTACCTCAGCGCTAACCCAGCTTTGGCTCGCATCTACGGATATGATTCCGCCGAAGAATTAATGGGCTGTCTGACTGATATCAGCGATCAGCTTTACGTCAACCCCGATCGGCGCGATCAGTTTGTTTCTGCTTTGCAAGAACAGGGCGTCGTGTCGGATTTTGAGTCGCAGATTTATCGCCGAGACGGAACAATAATTTGGATCGCTGAAAATGCGCGGGCAGTCTGCGATGAAGGGGGGGAATTACTCTACTACGAAGGTTTTGTAGAAGATATCACCCAGCGCAAGCAGGCAGAATCTGGACTTCGAGAAAGCGAAGAACGCCTGCGCTTAATAATTGAAGGCGTTAAGGATTACGCTATATTCATGTTAGATCCTGATGGGTATGTAGCTAGCTGGAATTCTGGTGCCGAACGCATTTTTGGATACAGAGCTCATGAAATAGTCGGAAATAATTCAGAGTGTTTTTTCACGCAAGAAGATATTGAAATCGGCAAGCCCCAAGAAAAATTAATCAGGGCGTTGGCAGAAGGTCGATACGAAAATGAAGGCTGGCGGTTTCGCAAAGACGGCTCGCGATTTTGGGCGAATATTATTGTTACTCCTTTGCGCGATGAAAAAGGAGAGTTGCAGGGCTTTTCTCAAGTAATGCAGGACATTACCAAGCAAAAGCAAGCAGCCGAGGAAAAAATGCAGTTGATTGCTTCTTTGCAGGCCTCAGAAAAAAAGTTTCGCAGTTTGTACGAATCGACAACAGATGCGGTAATGCTGCTAGATGAACAGGGTTTTTTGGATTGCAATCCGGCTACTTTAAAGTTATTTGGATGCAGCACAGAATCAGAGTTTTGCGGCAAGCATCCTTCAAAATTTAGCCCGCCGCTGCAACCAAACGGACAAGATTCTATGAGTTGGTTTCAAGAGCGAATTAGTACGGCTCTAGAAATGGGAAATTGCCGTTTTGACTGGCTGCACTGCCGTTTGGACGGTTCCGAGTTTCCGGCGGAAGTGCTGCTAACTTCTATGGATATCGGCGGCAAAATGGGGCTGCAAGCCGTGGTGCGCGATATCACTTATCGGGTGCAGGCTGAGGAGGCCCTGAAGCAGGCTAATGAAATATTGGAATGCCGGGTTAAAGAGCGGACAAGTCAGTTGGAAGCAGCTATTAAACAGTTAAGTTTGTCGGAGGAAAAGTTTTCTAAGGCTTTTCGATCGAGTCCCGATCCGATGACTATTACTACTTTTGCTCAGGGGCGGTTTCTTGAGGCTAACGACAGTTTTTTGTCGGCGCTCGGTTACTTTAGGGAGGAGGTAATCGGTCATACAGTACCGGAATTAAATATTTGGGTAAAGCCGCAAGACCAACTTGATTTCAGGCAAAATTTGCAGGAACAAGGTGTTGTTCGCAGTGAGGAATGTGAGTTTCGGATGAAGTCGGGATCGGTGGTGGTGTGTTTGCTGTCAGCGGAGTTGATTAATTTGGACGGCGAACTCTGTATGCTGGCGGTGATGACGGATATTACCGATCGCAAACACGCCGAAGAAGCCCTGCGGGAAAGCCAGCGGGCATTGTCAACGCTGATGAGCAATTTGCCGGGGATGGCCTACCGTTTTCGCAACGATGCCGATCGCAGTATGGAGTTTGTCAGCGAAGGTTGCTATCAGTTAGCCGGCTATTCTCCTGAAGAATTTATCGGCACTCGGCAAGTTTCTATCTCGGAATTGACTCACCCGGACGATCGCGATAATTTGTGGAATGCCGTGCAAGTTGCCTTGCAAGAAAATCGACCCTATCAGCTAAATTACCGCATTACTTCTAAAAACGGCGAATTAAAATGGGTTTGGGAGCAAGGTTTGGGAGTGTTTTCCGACTCGGGAGAATTGATAGCTTTGGAAGGGTTAATTACTGATATTTCCGAGCAGAAACGCAGTGAAGAAGCTTTGCTGCGATCGCAAACAGAGTTAACCCAACAAAAACTTCAGCTCGAAAATACTTTGCACGAATTGCAGCAAACTCAAGCATTATTAATTCACACTGAAAAAATGTCTACACTCGGTCAAATGGTGGCCGGTGTCGCTCACGAAATAAACAATCCTGTTAATAGCGTCTGCGGCAATCTCGTTCACGTCGGTCACTACACGGAAGATTTGCTGAATTTGATCGATATGTACCAGCAGCACTGCCCCAATCCGCCGGCACTAATTCAAGATAAAATTGAGGATATCGAGCTAGAGTTTCTGCTAGAAGATTTGCCGAAAGCGATGTCCTCGATGCAGGTTGGGGCCGATCGCATTCGGGAAATTGTGCGCTCGCTCAGAAATTTCTCCCGCAAAGACGATTCTCAAATGAGCAAGGTTAACCTGCACGAAGGGATTGAAGGAACGCTGCTGATCCTGCAAAGTCGTTTGAGAGCGCGCGGCAGCTATCCAGAAATTACCGTAATTAAAGACTATGGAAATTTGCCTTTAGTTGAGTGTTATGCCGGGAAAGTCAATCAGGTATTTATGAATTTGATCGGAAATGCGATCGACGCGATCGAGGAATACAACGAAGGGCGTTCAGTTGACGAAGCCACAGCTAACCGCAGCAAAATTAAAATTAGGACAGAAGTCCAAAACTCCAATGCTGTAATTCGGATTTCTGACAACGGCTCCGGTATGCCAGAAGAAGTTTCCCAGCAGTTGTTCGAGGCCTTTTTTACCACCAAACCCGCCGGCAAAGGCACCGGTTTAGGCCTGTCAATTTCCTACAAAGTTATCCAAGAACACGGCGGCAAACTGAGCTGCGTGTCTGCACCGGGCCAAGGAGCCGAGTTTATCATCGAAATGCCGATCGAACAGCAGTAGTCAGCAGTCAGCAACCGAGGACGCGGCAATGCCGCTTCCCTACCCCAAAACGATCGCGAGTGCTCGCGAGAGATGTAATATCAATTCCGGTTGCATCGGAATTAATAGGGAGCATCCCAATTTGGTAAAAAGCGTTTTTTAGGAGTGCGAGCGTCTCGCTCGCGATCCCTACCGTTCGCTATGGACGCTCGCACTGAATACGATCCAAATATATTATTCTGATGCAACCGTCCACGATCTGAAAGCAAAAATGGGATGCTCCCAATTAATATAACCCGAAATCAGGACACGGCACTGCCGTGTCCCTACAATCTATCTGGCGCGCAAGAAACGGCACTGCCGTGTCGAAAGCTTATCATTCCGGCGCAGCCGGAATTGATATAACTAACTGCCAACTAACTACTAACACCTATCCAAATAAATTCCCGCCACCTTATCCCCCGGATTTTGCCGCAAACAATCCGCAAAAAATACCGCAGCTTCCCTAAAACTCTTCATATTGTACAAAGACAAAGCCTCAGTAAACACCTGCAAAGTAGCCAACTTTCCCGCTTTAACTTCCGGCAAATCCGCATCAAAAACTTCATAAACAGTCACCCATTCAGACTTACCCTTAACCTGAACCTTATCAATTACTCTAACTGCATAATCAGCAGGATTTGTCAAGCGATCGAAAGTCTGCTGAGTAATTAACAGCGACACCCCGTAATTTTTCGTCAAATTTTCAATCCGAGAAGCCAAATTAACCGCATCGCTAATCACAGTACCGTCCATCCGGCTTTTTCCGCCCACTATACCCAGCATCAAAGAACCAGTATTAATTCCCACCCCAATCTGAACCGGCACATCGCCCACAGAAGCGCGATGTCGATTGTATTCAGCAAGAGTATGCAGCATGGCAATTCCCGCTTTCACAGCATCATCCGCCCCCTCGCTAAACAAAGCCATAATTGCATCGCCAATATATTTATCAATAAACCCTTTATTTTCCACAATCAGCGGTTCCATTCGACTCAGATAAGAATTGATAAATTTGAAATTTTCTTCCGGTGTCATCTGTTCCGAAAGAGTAGTGAAATCGCGGATGTCAGAAAACAAAACCGACATTTCCAACTCCACCGCTTCTCCCAATTTAATATCAACAATACTGTCACATCCCAAAAAAGCTAAAAACTCATTGGGTACAAAGCGACTTGTCGCCTCCGCAATTTCTAATTCTGCATCCAGTGAAATTTCCAAATTGCAATTGACCTCAAAAAGATCCTCAATGAACTTTTTGCGCTCTGCCTCAGCTTCTTTGCGTTCCGTGATATCTTGGAGAGTGTTGATAGCATAAACAATATTGCCTTGTTGATCGTAGATTGGAGTAGCAAAAATTTCTATGGGAATAATCTTGTCGCCTTGATGGACTTCAGCATCGTCAGCGGTAGCACTTTCCCCCTTCAACGCGCGCACGATGGGCAAATTATCGACAGGATACTCTCGATTTGTGCCTGCTTGATAGACTTGATAAACCTCTGACAATTGCTCCGAACTCGTATCCGGCACAACTCCTTTACCAAATATCTCTTGTGCTTTCCGATTGATGTAGTAAAGTTTACCGTCCGCATCCAGCACACCCACACCAATCGGCATTGCTTCCAAAAACTGTGTCAAGCGATTTTCGTTTTCATGGAGTTTGGTAATCAGTACCGCTTGCTCGCAGTTTAACTGTGCCAACTCCTGATTCATTTGCTGGAGTTGGGTGTTTTGTTCGGTCAGTTTTTTATCTTGAAGATAACTATTTAGCGCTTCTCTAACCGTCAATTTCAAATCTTCAGCTTGCCAAGGTTTGGTAATATAACGATATAAGTTTGCCGAGTTGATAGCATGGGCGATCGCCTCAATATCTGCTTGTCCCGTCAGCATAATTTTTATAGTTTTAGGCGAAATGAGATGAGCCTGTTTTAACAGCTCATCTCCCTTCATCTCAGGCATAATGTGGTCGGAAATAATTAAAAAAATTTCATCCCCATCCTCTAGCAATTCTTCAATTAACTCTAATGCCTCTTCCCCACCTTCAGCAATTTCGATTATATAATCATTGCCGACAGCCTCTTGCAGTTCTACTTTGAGGCTCCTGAGTACAGTTCTCTCATCATCGACACAGATAATTACCTGTTGGCTCATAGTTTAGATAAACCAGATTTAATAGTTTCTAGCAAATCGGCTTCCGACCAAGGTTTAGATAAGCAGCGATGGAGGTTAGCCTGTTTGTTGGCTCGATCAATTGCTACTTCATCAGCTTGACCTGTCAGCATAATTTTAATAACATGGGGGTATTTTTTGTGAATGCGAATCAGCAACTCATCTCCCTTAATACCGGGCATTAACCAATCAGAAATAATCACAACAACGCTAATTTTATCGTCATTTAGTTCACTAATTAACTCGAAAGCCTCCTCAGCATCTTCGGCTCCTTCATAGGTGTAAGTATTCCCAAATTCTGCTGCTAGCTGCGTCCTGAGACTGTCTAACACCATTCTCTCATCGTCAACGCACAAAATAACTGGTTTAGACATCTATTTTTTCTCCTTTTTAATTGTCATTAGTAGCAAAAGTAGTCAAAGTAGTAAAGTGTATTAGTAGACCCCATCTTATCTTAAGATGTCACAAGCCAGTCGATCGCCAAATCCTCTCCCCCTCCCAGTCGCCGAAACCAAGAAATCTATATGCGTAGCAGCTTAGCTGAGCATAACGCATCGTACTGCTGTTTTACATCGATTTCCGGTGGAATCGAAGTTATTGGCGTCAAAACGCTTTAACTTTTGACATCCTCCCGATGGGGTTAATTGCAGGTTGGGTGGAACTAAGTAATACCATTTTAGATTTTAGATTTTAGATTTTAGATTGGGGATGACTGATTCAATATGGGTTTGGAACACGGGCCTACAGTTGCATTCTTTTTTTACTGGTATAAAACCAGACCTACTTACTAAGTTATATCGTTTGCGAGATCCTTGACCTGCTTATAAGCCGCTCATGGGCAGGAAAACATTAAATGTGGTTTTGCCCGGAATTGATTCCACTTCAATTTTTCCCTGATGTTTGTCAACAATCTTCTTCACAATATCTAGTCCCAATCCGCTGCCTTCTCCTGCCGGCTTAGTAGTAAAGAATGGCTCAAATATTTTCGCTTTTATCTCTTCTGGTATCCCCTGACCGCTGTCGCTAATGCTAATCTTAGCCTGGTAATGTTGAGCAGTCAACTCAATTGTTAGCGTGCCTCGATAATCCATTGCTTGCAAAGCATTGTGAATTAAATTAGTCCAAACTTGATTTAATTCGTCGGGATAGCACAGTATCGGCGGGATTTCGGCATAGTTTTTGATGACCTTAACTCCCTGTTTAAGTAGATTTTGATAGAGGGTTAAGATTGTTTCAAGGCCTTCTGTAATGCTGGCTACAGTTTTTTCGCCCGACTGTTCGTAGCGGGCATAGGTTTTCAAGGCAAAAACTACTTTTGATGCTCTATCTGTGGCTGTGTTGATAGTGGCGATGCCTCTCTTTAATTCGGACAGTTTGTAGGCGATTTCTAAGAGGTGCAAGCTGTCTGCTCTTTGCAGCAGGGGAACAAAAGTGTCGATTTCATTATAAACCCCCATTATGACTAATCGATCGGCAACAGTATCGGCACTGTCAATCTTTGATTCTTGCAGTTGACTCCTTAAAGCTCTCTTCAATTTGCGTTCTTCTTTGGTTGATAATGTTGCTTCTTGTTGGAGCGATCGCTGAAGTAATTCTAAGAAGTTCTGCCCTGCTTCTGGGGAGAGAGATTGAAAAAGTGCGGGCAACTGTTCTAGGGTTTGATTCAAGAATTTGGCAACATTTCCGGCTGAGGAGCGAATCGCACCGAGGGGTGTGTTAACTTCGTGAGCAACTCCCGCCACAAGTTGTCCTAAAGCTGCCATTTTTTCTGATTGAATCAGTCCTTCTTGGGTGGCTTCCAGTTGTTGGAGAGCATCGCTTAGTTCCTGATTTTTGGAGTGCAAAGCTGATTCAGCTTGTTTGCGATCGCCAATTTCTCGCCAAACCGTATGCAGAATTTCCTTACCATCTAAAGGAATTACAGTCAGCAATACTTCTACCCAAAAATCTTCTCCGTCGATGCGGCGGTGCATCCATTCAAACCGATGGCTGCCTCGCTCCAAGGCAATCGCTGTCATTTCCTTGGCTTTCTCAAAAGAGTCTTTACCGTCAGGTTGAATCTCTGGGGAAAGTTGAGCTGGATGCAGGGAAAGAAGCTGTTTTTTGTCTGTGCAGCGCATCATTTTGACGGTGGCGGAATTGCAGTCGATAAAAGCGCCTCCATCTAACAGCAGAATAGCATCGCCAGATTGCTCGTAAAGTTGTCGAAAACGAGCTTCTGACTGCTGGAGTTCCAGGGTGCGTTCTGCTACTTTAGTTTCTAAATTGGTATAGAGTTGGGCATTTTCTATGGAGATGGCGGCTTGCGAGGACAAGACTTTTAAGATGGCTAATCTGTCGGGAGTAAATGCACCTGCTACTAGGTTATTTTCTAGGTAAAGAATGCCGACCGTTTTTCCTTGATGTTGAATCGGCATACACAAAATCGACTTTGGTTGATGCTCGATGATATAAGAGTCAGCAGCAAATTTATTCTCAGCCGCAGCATCATTAATTACCGAGGTTTCTTGAGTGCGCCAGACATAGTTTATCTGGGCGATCGGAATTTCCTTAGAGTCAGCAACCAAAGTAGACTCTAGGCTGCACGTTTTATCGATCGAACAGCTAACAGCAACGAAGAGTAAATTTCCCTCTTGCAAAATCAAACTGCCTTTTTCTGCTCCCGCATTCTCAATCATCACTTGCATCAAAATGGATAGCAAGCGATCGAGGTTTATTTCTCCTGACATTGATTGAGAGGCTTTAATTACTGTTGCCAAGTCCAGAATTCCTGACACGCCTGAACTGGTATTTGCAACAGTTACAGTCATCATTTGGGCAATTGTCTCGCCTGTATTTAAGCTAGTTTTCTGATTAAAAATAGGCGCGAGTAATTGGGGATAGCGTTTTTCTAAATCTTCAACTTTTGCCTTGGCTCCCCACCGTGCATAGGCGTAGTAAGCATCAGTTAGGTAGACTCGGGCAAATTTCTCTTTCCCCCAGCCGAGATAGCATTTGGCGGCGAGTTCGTTGGCGAGTGCTTCTTCGTTAATGTACTCGTTTTCTTTAGCTCCTTTGATGGCGCGATCGTACATTTCCATCGCCTCGAAATTTTTCCCTAAAACTCGATGCCGTTCGGCCTCTACGAGATAAAATTTATGCAAATAATTCATCGGGGCATGATTCGCCCAGTTTTGCATTTTTTCCTGATTGGCAATTACAGTTTCGAGAATTTTTTGTTTTTCGGAAATCTTTACATCAGGATACACAGCCAACTTAGAGAGAGAATCGTAGGTATAAAAAATCGGCAACAATATCGAAGATACTCCCGCATCTAAATACTGTTCTGCTGCGGCAGAATGCTCCACCGCTTCGCGGTAGCGATCGAAAAGATAACAAAGGATTAACTTATTTAAGTAAAAATAGTAACAAGCTATTCTGTAATTGTTAGCAATATGAAGCGGTAAAATTTTAGCTTCATCACAAACTGAACCGATTAAATAGCAAGGATTCTCCGTCATACCCAGCAAGTTTAATACAACTTGATGGTGAATTTGATGCAGTTGAATAATGCTCTCCTGATTCATCTTTGTGAAGGCATCCCTGTAGGTTTGCATTTCTAGTTCAACCCTTGACAGTTCGGCAGAACCACTAAAGTACAAAAGGTAACAGTACCTTTGTGCTGAATAGCCAGCGTGTTCTAAATCTCCTGTTTCTAAACCGCTAAAGTAAGCAGATAACAGGGGTTTGAACGTTTCCTTAATATGATTTTTCCAATGCTTTGTAAAGTAAGTTGCTACAAATAGCGTCATAGCTTTGAAAGGCTTAGCATCGAGTTTTTCGATCAGATTTAGTGCCAGTTCTCCAAATTGATAGCCCGATTCTAACTCTCCCATGACTCCGCAGAGAATCAGTCCATAATTAGCATAAGCATGAGTATGAGTTGGTGCATTGCCGTATTCAAGGGCTAACTGAATTTGTTTAAAAGTAATCAGCGGCAACAAAACTGGAGTTACCATGTAGGCAGCAGGACAGAGTTTTAACAATATCTGAGTCGCTGCCAGTTTTTGCGGGTCTGTCATGTCAGGCAAGTCAATTAAGTCCTGAATGCGTTTCCCCTGTAAAGTTAATTGCGTCTCTTCAAAAGCCCGGGGAATTTCTGTCGGTTCCGGATCTTTAGGTAGATATATCCCCAAGAGTTCGAGAATGTCTAACCCAAAATTTAAAGATTGTTTGATTTGGTTTTGTGCTTTCAAAGCTTGAATTTTAATTTGATAAACTTGGATTTTATCTAAGATTGTATTGGCCTTTTGGATAACTATTTCTGTTAATCGCTCCATTTGCTCAAAATCGCCGTTCAGATACATCGCTTCTGCTGCTTCTTCATAGAGTTGCAAAGTCAGCTTGTAATGGTTCTGCCAACACTCAATATCTAGGAGTTCTATACCTACAGTTAAATACTTTTGGGCAGTAGCATAAGCAGTTGAAGTTTTAGCTTTATGTCCGGCAACTAAATTCAACTGAGCGAGTTCGTCCCGTTCTATTTGATGGGTAATTAACTCTACCCCCATATTCAACTGGTTGACAATATCAAAAATCTTCTCTTCTTTTTCTGCTTCCGTAGGGGCGGTACCCCCGTGTCCGCCCTTCCTCAACAGCAGTTGCCCGATTTCGAGGTGGGTTGACTGTTTTTGGGATTCGGGAATCAGAAAATATGCTGCTTGCTGCACTCGATCGTGCAAAAATTTGTAGGGAACAGATAGCTCAGATACTTGGGGAATTTCAACTGATTCAGATTCCTGAAAGAATTTGTATACTTCACTGATGGGAATAACTAATCCTTCTTGCAGTGCTGGCCACAAATCTGCCGCTGTTTCCGACTCAGATTTTTTAGAGACAACTGCCAGCGTTGCTAAGTCAAATTGATTGCCCACACAAGCTGCAAGTTTTAAAGCTTGCTGAGTATTTACAGGCAACTTCTGCAACTGAATCGCCATAAACTCGACGACATCATCAGTCCAAGAAAGCGCCCTCAATTTGGCAATGTCGCACTGCCAACCCCCCCTTGCCCCCCCTTGGTAAGGGGGGGTTGGGGGGGTAAAATCAAATGATATAAATCCTTCACTTTGCAAAAAATTCAGGAATTTAGTTGCAAAAAAAGGATTGCCTTTGGTTTTGATAAAAATCAGTTCAGTCAAAGGCATTGCCCTTTCTATTGGACAAGATAAGGTATCGGCAATCAGGCGATTTAGGGAAGGTCGATCTAGGGGTGTTAAAGTAATTTGATTTACTGTTGCCGAGTATGAGCGAATCTCATCCAATGTCAGCATCAGTGGATGGGCGGGAAACACTTCGTTATCGCGATACGCTCCCATTAACAACAGATAGCGGGTATTCGTCTCGCTCATCAACAATTGCATTAGCTTCAATGAAGCTGAGTCTGCCCACTGCAAATCATCTAAGAAAATTACTAAAGGATGCTCTTTTGTCGCTAAGACTCGGATGAAATTTTGCAATAATAGATTGAAGCGATTTTGAGCGGCAGTTCCCTCTAGTTCTGGCACTTCTGGCTGCTTGCCAATTAGTCGTTCTAAGTCTGGGATGACATCGATAATGACTCGAGCATTCTCACCCAACGCCTCTAATATTTTGACCTGCAATTTCTGCACCTCGGCAGCACTTTCGGTAAGTAATTGTCGGATTAAATTCTGGAACGCTTGCACCCATGCCCAGAAGGGTATATCGCGCTTGAATTGGTCGAATTTACCTTTAATGAAGTAACCCCGTTGGCGGACAATGGGTTTGTGAACTTCGTTGACGACGGCTGTTTTACCAATGCCGGAAAAGCCCGCCACCAGCATGATTTCGCAAGTGCCTTCGCTGACGCGATCGAATGCTTCTAGTAGCGCCTTAATTTCAGCTTCTCTACCGTAGAGTTTTTCGGGAATGACGAAGCGATCGCAAATATCCCTATTCCCCAAGGCAAACTGGCTAATCTTCCCATTCTCTTGCCATTGCTGCCAGCAATTTTCTAAGTCGTACCGCAGTCCAAAAGCACTTTGATAGCGCGATTCTGGAGTTTTTGCCATCATTTTCATAATGATGTTATTCAATACAGCCGGGATAGCTGGAATCAGATCGATCGGGGGAGTTGGCATCCTAGCAATATGGCAGTGAACTAGCTCCATCGGATCGGTAGAGTTAAAGGGTAATTGCCCTGTTAGCAATTGGTAAAATGTGATTCCTAATGAGTAAAAATCCGTGCGGTAGTCAATTCCTCGATTCATCCTTCCGGTTTGTTCCGGGGACATATAAGCTAGGGTTCCTTCTAAGACGTTTGGATTTTGGATCTCCTGGTTTTCTCTGGGTAAAAGAGAGGAAATGCTGAAGTCAATTAATTTAACTTCTTTGGTTTTGGGGTTAATTAGAATATTCTGGGGCTTGATATCTTTGTGAATAATTCGGTTGTGATATAATCCTTCTATGGTTTGGACAATCTGAAGGGCGATCGGCAGAAATTCATCTAGCGGTAGGGGGGAAGTATGGGGGAAGGCAATCTCAGAATTACTCGATAGGATATTATCTAATTGCTCTGGATTAGCAGTATACTCAGCAAGGGAAACACCGCCAATATCCTCCATTACCAGAGCAAAAGCATTGCGGTAGTTTAAGAGTGCAATGGGTTTGACAATTCCCGGCAGGTCAAGATTTTTGGTAATGGTGTACTGATTCCGAAACTGCACGAGTTCGCTAAAAGTGGGATACTCGCTCAATAGCAGTTTGATAATTACTTTTTGGTTTGACTCAGAAAGTCCTCGATAAACCTGTGTTTTAGAGCCATTATAGATTTGCTCGATCGGGCGATAGCTGGGAATTGTTACCATATTATCAGTCATGGTGCAGAGTTAAATAAAGATTTTATAGATGCTACCGGAGGCTGAAAATGATAATTTTGGGAAGAGACTAAGACAGCTCTAAGTGAGCAACGGCTAAAAAAAACAGAATACCCAGATACCCGACTTTTTTAAGAAGTCGGGTATCTAACAGCTATGGCATTTTACGTTTAATTAGGTTTTCCACGGCAATTTTAAGATTTTCGACAAGGGCTAAATGATAATCGGTGAAAAGCCGATCGCCCGCAACGCTCCAACCCCAATTTATGTTTAGCTGTACCATATCCTTTATTGTTTGTCAAGTCATATTCAGGATACTTAACAGCCAAGCGAATTATTAATTCATCGCGCCAAACTTTAGCCACAATACTAGCAGCAGCAATCTGAATCGATCGCGCATCACCCTTTACCATCGTCTCTTGCTCGATCGACAAATTAGGAATTCTTTGATTGCCGTCAACCAAACACAAATCAGGAGTCACACTCAACTTCAAAATCGCCCGTTTCATCGCCAACAAAGAAGCCTGCAAAATATTGAGGCGATCGATCTCCCGCACCGAAGCCGCACCAATTTGACAGTCAACAGCCACAGCCCGGATTTTTACGGCTAACCGACTCCGGGCTGCGGCACTCAACTGCTTGCTGTCGCGCACCCCGCAACTTGCTAATTCATCGAGAACTTCGTCGGGCAAAATGCAGGCCGCAGCCACCACAGGCCCGAACAAAGCTCCCCTTCCGACTTCATCCACACCTGCAATTACCAGAGTCTTCGAGGGAGAGGGGGAAAGGGGAAGATGGAAAGATGGGAAAAGAGTAAAAATTTCTACTTCTTCGTTCTTCTTTTTTGCTTCTTGCTTGTTCCTTCTCCCCTCTTCCTTCATAATTATTCATCCAAAAGGGCAGATGAGCGGCGGCGGCGGCGGCGGTTGATAGCAGGTTCTTCGGGTTCATTGGATTCGATCGGCTCATTGAGTTCGATCGGCTCATTGAATTCGATCGGCTCATTGAATTCGATCGGCTCATTGAATTCGATCGGCTCATTGAATTCGATCGCCTGATTCGAGAAGCCCATTACATCGCTGGGTTCCTCCATCCGATCGAAATCATCAGTTTCGTCGATCGAACTCTCGCCGTAAATTTCAGCATCATCATCATCATCATCATCATCATCATCATCATCCTCAGAAAATGCAGGCTCAACTACCGACATTTCTGGATAATAATCCCGTTCCTCAACATCCTCAGCAGGCGCCGCCGGTTCAAATTCAAATTCGAGCTGCTCGAAAGGCGGCTTGTTCGGGGCCGCTCCGGGGAGAGTCACCGAAACGATCGCATTCTTAGGATTTTTCACGCTGCGATCCGCAAGCACCAAAGGAGAAACCCCCATCAGAGCATAAACATCCTGCTCCTCCGGTGTCATTTCCACCGAAATCATTTCGGGAGGCTCCACCATCGGCTTCAGCAACTCAGACTTAGTTGGACGCACGCGATCGAACTCCTCGCGCCTGCCAACAGTCGCCATATTCACCAGCCCGAAGCCCTCCGAAGCTGCCCGGATGCCGGGGGGTGCGAGATACTCAGAGCGCGTATCCGCGACGGGCGCGATCGAAGTATTCGGCAGCCGCAACTTGCTGCGCACCGGTTCCTCCTCCACCGGGAGGGCAAAAGGCTCTTCACCAATCCGGCGGCGGCGGCGCCGTCTGGTTCCGTTCCCCAAATCCTGATAGCTGGGATGGTTGAGCAAGTCCAAAGACGAGGCGTTGCTGCCGGTCTCAAAATCCAAACTTTCGCTAGACGGTTCCCAAGCAGCCCGAGCAGGTTCGGGGGGGCGTTCTTCCCGCACCGGTGCAGGAGTTGCAGCCGCCACAGGCGTCAAGCTGCGGCGTTCCAACCCTTCTGGCAAATTCAACAAAACGCGGTTCGAGGTAGCAACGGTGCGATCGCCCGATTCCCGCACCGCTGGGGCCATGTCATCTTCGCCCGGGAGTTGCACCAGATGACCCAACCCGCTGCAAGTAGGGCAAGTGTGGCCGAACAACTCGTAAATATTTTGACCTTGGCGCTTGCGGGTCAGTTCTACCAGTCCCAATTCCGACAGTTGAGCGATTTGCGGTCGAGATTTGTCAGCTTTGAGAGCTTTATTGAAATGTTCCAGCACCTGCAACTGATCGCGGCGGGATTCCATGTCGATAAAGTCAACAATAATCACCCCGGCAATATTGCGCAACCGCAGTTGCCTAGCAATTTCCGTTGCTGCTTCGCAATTTGTCCAGAGTACCGTTTCCCGAGCCGTGGCCGATCGAGTAAACGAGCCGGAGTTGACATCGATCACAGTCAGCGCCTCAGTCGGCTCGATAATCACGTAACCGCCCGAAGGCAAATCTACCCTCGGTCTTAGGGCTTCTCGAATGGCTGCGTTAACGCGGAAAAATTCTAAAATCGAGGCACGCTCTCGGTGGTGGTCGATCAAAACTCCCGCAGGAAGTTTGCCGCCGTTCCAGCTCATCAACTGCTGCTTGACCCGCTTAATTGCATTTTGCGAGTCCACCACAATCCGATTCACGTCACTGCTAAACATATCCCGCAGCACCCGCTGGATAAAATCGTCATCGCGGTTGAGCAGTGCTGGCGCCCGCGAGGTACCGCCTTCGAGTTGAACGGCTTCCCACTGTTTTTGGAGGACTTCCAAATCTTCCATGATGGCTTCTTCCGTCATCCCTTCAGCTTCGGTGCGTACCAGCAGCCCCATCCCGGCCGGTTTCACCAAAATAGCCAGAGCTCTGAGGCGGTTGCGCTCGGCTTCCGACTTGATCCTGCGGGACAGATTGACTCCCCTGCCGTAGGGCATCAATACCAAATAGCGGCCCGGCAGGGTAATGTTGCCTGTCAACCGGGGGCCTTTGCTGCCCGTCGGTTCTTTCATCACCTGTACCACCACTTTCTGCTGCGGGGTCAAGAGTTCTGTAATGGCTCCTGCCGATCGTTTGAGCCGCAGCGGGCCGAGGTCTGTGACGTGCATGAACCCGTTGCGTTCGGGGTCGCCAATATTGACGAAGGCCGCATCTATTCCGGGGAGTACATTCTCGACAATTCCCAAGTAAATGTCGCTGACTTGGTGGCTGCCTGTGGCTACCACGAGTTCTTGGATTTGATCTTCTGAAAAGACGGCAGCAATGCGATGCTGCTCTGCTATAACTATTTGCTTTGTCATTCAATTTCCTCAAAAAACTGGCAGCAAGTTAGAGACACTTACGCACTCTTGAGTGCCTCTGACTTTAACTGTAATTAGTAGTAGCTTGAAGAGTTATTAGCTGTGAGTTGGTGCAGGGTGGAATGACTGTTGACTGTTGACTGTTAACTGTTAACTGTTACAGATAAAGTGCTAAAATCCACCCGTACACAGTTATGAGTTATGCTTCGCAGACTGAGCTGGAAGATAGAAATAAGGACGCTTTTACCGAGTTATAAATATTGAATTTTGATTGGTGAATTGCAAACTCTTTCACTCAAAATTCAACCCTTGCAACTCTTCCTTTGAACGAGCGCGAATAAATTCAGTGACACCGTACCAATTTCTTAACACACAACTCAACACAAAAAACTGATAACTCCGCTTGCGTGGTGGTGGTTGAGGGCTGGTTTCGAGGGAAAGTTAAGAAGTACAGAGGTCTGGTAGGGACACGGCACTACCCTGTCCCTACAGCCGTCTGCTTGTGCGATCGGCGGATAGCACTCAACTGAATTCAGCTTGCCATTCGACTGCAACCTCCGCCCCTACCAACCCTAAAACCTCGTCAGTCGATTTTAGATTTTAGATTTTAGATTTACTCCACAGATGAATGTGGGAGCTTGAACTTTAGTCTAAAATCTAAAATTTTTGGTTCTCCACGAACGACTTAAGTCGGGGGCTTATCTCCGTTTTTTGACGGGTCAGTCGATTTTAGATTTTAG